>NZ_JIAK01000023.1 GCF_000620765.1 Desulfovermiculus halophilus DSM 18834 | reverse complement strand
AGGTATGGCCAAAGAGAAGTATGCCCGGAGTAAGCCGCACGTGAACATAGGGACCGTGGGCCATATAGACCACGGCAAGACGACGCTTACGGCAGCGATCACCAAGATGCTGCACATGAAGAACAAGAGCGGAAGCTTCATTCCCTTCGACCAGATCGACAAGGCTCCGGAGGAGAAGGAGCGGGGGATAACCATCGCCACGGCCCACGTGGAGTATGAGACCGACAAGCGGCACTACGCCCATGTGGATTGCCCGGGCCACGCCGACTACATCAAGAATATGATCACCGGTGCGGCCCAGATGGACGGAGCGATCCTGGTTGTGGCGGCAACGGACGGACCGATGCCCCAGACCCGGGAGCATATTCTGCTTGCCCGTCAGGTGGGGGTACCCAGCCTGGTGGTGTACCTGAACAAGGTTGACCTGGTTGACGATCCGGAGCTTCTGGAGCTTGTTGAGCTGGAGGTTCGGGAGCTGCTTTCGGAGTATGACTTCCCTGGCGACGAGGTGCCGGTGATATCCGGGAGCGCGCTGAAGGCCTTGGAGAGCGACGATCCGAGCAGCGAAGACGCCAAGTCGATCTTTGAGCTCTTGGATGCCATAGACGATTACGTGCCGGAGCCGCAGCGGGACAAGGACAAGCCGTTTTTGATGCCGGTTGAGGACGTGTTCAGCATTTCCGGCCGGGGTACGGTTGCCACCGGGCGCGTTGAGCGGGGCATGATCAAGGTCGGTGAAGAGATCGAGGTGGTCGGGATGACCGACACCCGGAAGACGGTGGTGACCGGAGTAGAGATGTTCCGCAAGACCCTTGACCAGGGTGAAGCCGGTGACAACGTGGGCATTCTGCTTCGGGGGGTGAAGCGGGACGAGATCGAGCGCGGCCAGGTGCTGGCCCGTCCGAAGTCGATCACCCCGCACCGGAAGTTCAAGGCCGAGGTGTATGTTCTGAAGAAGGAAGAGGGAGGACGGCACACCCCGTTTTTCTCCGGCTACCGTCCGCAGTTCTACTTCCGGACCACAGACGTGACCGGAGTGGTGACCTTGGCAGAGGGTGTAGAGATGGTCATGCCCGGGGATAATGCGACCTTTGACGTTGAACTGATCGTACCGATAGCGATGGAGCACGGTCTGCGCTTCGCCATCCGCGAAGGCGGGCGAACCGTTGGAGCCGGTGTGGTCTCTGAGATAGTGGAGTAGGAGCGTAAACCCATGGTGACAATGAACAGCGATCGAATCAGAATCAAGCTCAAGGCCTACGACTATCGCATTCTGGACAAGGCGGTATCAGAGATAGTCGACTCAGCACACAATACCGGTGCCAGCATAGCCGGACCTATTCCACTGCCGACGCGTACGCATAAGGTAACTGTCAACCGTTCCGTGCATGTGAACAAGAAATCGCGGGAACAGTTTGAAATGCGGATCCATAAGCGTCTGCTCGATCTGCTGGAGCCGACGCAGCAGACGGTTGACGCCCTGGGCAAGCTCAGTCTGCCTGCCGGTGTGGACGTGGAGATTAAGCTTTAAGGTGAGGACACTATGAATGGGTTAGGACTCATTGGACGAAAGCTGGGCATGACCAGCATATTTACCGAAGACGGGAAGTACGTGCCGGTAACCGTGATTGAGGCCGGTCCCTGTCCTGTTATTCAGGTCAAGGACCAAGCAAAGGATGGATATGCTGCCCTGCAGCTCGGCTTTGAGCCCGTCAAATCCGCCAAGCAGACAAAGGCCCTCCGCGGGCATCAAGAGAAGGCGGGAGCCGGTGTCTACCGCCATTTGATAGAGTTTCGCCCTGATGCCGAACACGAGTATGAGACCGGGCAGACCCTTGATGTGCATCTCTTCAAGATTGGCGAGCGGGTCAAGGTCAGCGGCCAGTCCAAAGGACGGGGCTTCACCGGAGTCATGAAGCGGTGGAACTTCCGGGGACTCCCGGCTACCCATGGCCATCACAAAGTGCATCGCAGCCCCGGCGCTATCGGGCAATGCGCTGATCCGGCCCGGGTTTTCAAGGGCAAAAAGATGGCCGGGCAGATGGGTAACAAGCAGGTTACTGTTTCCAACGCCGAAGTCATTGATGTCCGGGAGGATGAAAATATACTGCTGGTCAAGGGACAAATCCCCGGCCACAAGAATTCCGTCGTCATGATCCGCAAGCAGCGCTAAGGGGCTTACCATGCCAGTTGTGAATATTATCGATAAACAGAACAATCCGGTTGGCGAGATCACGCTTCCGGAAGAGATATTCAGTGTCGAAGTCCGGCCCGAAATCCTGCATCAGGTGGTCAAGGCCCAGTTGGCTGCCAAAAGGGCTGGAACCGTTGGGGTCAAAAACCGTTCCCGGATTCGAGGCGGGGGGCGAAAGCCCTGGCGGCAAAAGGGCACAGGACGGGCCCGTGCCGGTAGCGTGCGCTCTCCGCTCTGGGCCGGGGGTGCAGTCACTCATGGGCCGCAAATGCGCGACTATTCTTTGAAGGTAAATAAAAAGGTCAAGCGCCTGGCTTTGCGGATGGCCTTGAGTGCCAAGCTGTCCGAACAGGCTTTGCTGGTTGTCGACGATATGAGTATGTCCACCCACAAGACCAAGGACTTCGTTCAGATCCAAAATGCACTGAGCCTGGAAAAGGGGTTGATTGTTGTGCCAAAAAAAGATAACAATCTCTCTCTTGGCTCAAGGAATGTGCCCGGAATCAAAGTGATCGATGAAAATCAGGTTGGGGTGTACGACATTCTGAACAGCAACAAGGTTGTTTTAACCCCCCAGGTGGTTGAGCATATTCAAGAAAGGTTGCAGTAGCCATGGATTACACCGACATACTCATACAGCCGATAGTGACTGAAAAGTCCACTGAGATGAAGGACGCTCATAATCAAGTGACCTTTTTAGTCAGCAAATCGGCGAACAAGATAGAGGTCAAGCAGGCGGTGGAAAAGGCGTTTGATGTTTCAGTGGATAACGTGAATATCTCCCGCCAGAAGCCGCGCCTGCGCAAAAGATTCGGAAGGACCATGGGAACCAAGCCTGGATACAAGAAAGCGATTATACGCTTGGCCCCAGGTGACAAAATTGAATATTTTGAAGGTGTCTAAGCTATGGCTGTACGAAATCTCAAGCCGACGTCTCCCGGTCGCAGGGCACAGACGAGGTCCGATTTTCAAGAGATAAGCACCAACAGGCCGGAACCGTCATTGACCGAAGGTCTGGCCCGTAAGAGCGGCCGGAACAATTACGGACGGATGACCTCCAGACGGCAAGGCGGAGGGCACAAGCGCAGATACCGGATTATTGATTTCAAGCGGAACAAGCTGGATATTCCGGCCAAGGTCGCCAGCATCGAATATGATCCAAACCGGAGTGCGCGTATAGCCCTTGTCCATTACAAGGACGGAGAAAAACGCTATATTCTGGCCCCCAAGGGTATACGGGTCGGCGATTCGATCATGGCCGGGGAGCAAGCGGACATCACTCCCGGGAATGCCTTGCCCTGCTCCCGGATCCCCCAGGGAACAGTCATCCATAACCTGGAGCTGTATCCGGGAAAAGGCGGTCAGATGTGCCGCTCGGCCGGGGCCTACGCCCAGCTGGTGGACAAAGAAGGCAAGTATGCCCTGGTCAAGCTCCCGTCGGGTGAAATCCGGCAGATCCTGGCTTCGTGCTATGCGACCGTCGGCCAGGTGGGCAACGTGGAGCACGAAAGCATCAATATTGGAAAAGCTGGGCGAAATAGATACTTAAACCGGCGGCCCAAGGTGCGGGGGGTGGCAATGAATCCCATCGATCATCCCCTCGGCGGCGGAGAAGGCCGCAGTTCCGGCGGGCGGCATCCGGTAACCCCATGGGGTAAACCGACCAAGGGATACAAGACCCGGAATCCGAAAAAGCCTTCTTCCAGATTTATTGTCAGAAAGAGACAGCGAAAATAGGAGTGGTCCATGCCGCGGTCATTAAAAAAAGGCCCTTTTGTCGATGATCATGTGCTGAAAAAGGTGCAAGCTGCCCAGGCGACCAAGGATCGCAGCGTAATAAAGACATGGTCCAGGCGGTCAACGGTTATTCCAGAAATGGTTGGACTGACCTTTGCTGTGCATAACGGGAAGAAGTTCATTCCCGTATTCGTCACTGAGAATATGGTCGGGCACAAACTAGGCGAGTTTGCACCAACCCGCACATTTCATGGACATGCCGGGGATCGCAAAAGCCAAGCCAAGGGCCGTAAAAAGTAGCTTGTTGAGGGAATGACATGGAAGTTAAAGCTCGAGCCCGATTCATCCGAGTATCACCGCGCAAAACTCGACTCGTAGCGGATAATATTCGCAATCAGCCGGTTGAAAGTGCCCTGAATATTTTGAGGTATACGGGCAAGAAGCCGGCCAAGGCCTTATACAAGGTGCTGTACTCGGCAGTGTCCAATGCAGAAAGCTCCTCGTCCCTGGATGTCGATTCATTGTACGTGAAGCAGATATTTATAGACGAAGGGCCAACCTGGAAACGGATCAAGCCTCGGGCAATGGGGCGCGCTACGAGGATCCGCAAGCGGACAAGCCATATCACAGTGATTGTCGACGAACTTTAGGAGGAATCGGTTTTGGGTCAAAAAGTCCATCCCTACGGGTTTCGTTTAGGATATAATAAGAATTGGCAGTCCCGCTGGTTCAGCAGCAAGTCATATCCTGAATTCGTCTTTGAGGACGACAAGATACGCAAGTACGTGAAGAAAAAGCTGTATCATTCCGGGATAGCCAGGCTGGAAATAGAGCGGGCAGCAGACCGGGTGAGGATCATTATATATACCGCCAGGCCTGGAATCGTCATCGGCCGCAAAGGGGCAGAAATCGAAAAGCTCAAGGCTGAGCTGAAGAAAAATTTCGGACGTGAATTCGTCATTGAAGTCAATGAAGTACGACGTCCAGAGACCGAGGCTCAGCTGGTTGCCGAGAACGTTGCCATGCAGCTCGAGCGTCGGGTTGCATTCCGGCGGGCCATGAAACGGACAATAAGCTTAGCCCGGAAGTTCGGTTCTGAAGGGATCAAGATTTCATGTGCCGGGCGGCTCGGCGGAGCAGATATAGCCAGGACCGAATGGTTTCGGGACGGACGGGTGCCGTTGCATACTCTGCGCGCAGACATAGACTACGGATACGCAATTGCCCAGACAACCTACGGTGTTATCGGGGTCAAGGTGTGGATATTTAAAGGTGAGATTCTCGACGAGGTAAGTTCCAATGCTTAGTCCCAAAAAAGTCAAGTTTAGGAAACAGCACCGTAATTTCACCAACGGGTCTGCATCGCGGGGAACAACGGTTTCTTTCGGAGAGATCGGACTGAAAGCCTTGGAGCACGGCCGGATTTCCAATAAGCAGATCGAATCCGCCCGGGTGGCCATCATGCGGCACATTCGCCGTGGCGGAAAGGTCTATATACGGATGTTTCCCGACAAGCCGTACACGGAAAAGCCGGCTGAGACCAGACAAGGGAAAGGAAAGGGCTCGCCTGCAGGCTGGGTTGCCCCAGTACGACCGGGCAGAGTGCTGTATGAAATTACCGGGGTGAACCTGGAGCAGGCCCGGGAGGCCTTGGTCCGGGCCGCACATAAGCTGCCGATCAAAACCAAAATCGTTTTCAAGGAGTCATGAATCATGCGGGCAAGAGAAATGCGTGATATGACTGAGAAGGAACTGCACAAAAAGTTGGCCGAGTACAATCAGGAAAAGTTCAAGCTGCGCTTTCAGCACGCCACCGGCCAGCTGGAAAACACCCAGCGGATTCCTACGGTCAAGAAGAATATTGCCCGGATTCTGACCATCTTGCGGCAAAAAGAGATGGAGCAGGTCAATGAATAAATCAGAATCGCAAGGAACCAAACGGATGCTGACCGGATATGTGATCAGCAATAAGACCGACAAAACCGTGGTCGTGCGGTGTGAGACCATTGTTCAGCATGCACTGTACAAAAAATATATCCGGCGCAGAAAAAAACTGATGGCTCATGATCCTGAGAATACATGCCAGATCGGAGACAAGATTCAGATCATTGAGAGCCGCCCGCTGAGCAGGCGGAAGAGATGGCATGTACACTCCGTTCTGGAACAAGCGGTGTAGGAGCAACCAATGATCCAAGTTGAATCAAAGCTCGATGTTGCAGACAACTCTGGTGCCAAAAAGGTGCATTGCATCAAGGTCCTGGGGGGCAGCAAGCGAAGATACGCGAGTATAGGGGATTTGATCGTCGTTTCGGTCAAAGAGGCCATGCCGCACAGCAAAGTCAAAAAGGGCGATGTATACCGAGCAGTTGTGGTTCGGACCAAAAAAGAAATCGGCCGCCCCAACGGATCATATATCAGCTTTGACACCAACTCCGCTGTGTTGCTGAACAACAATATGGATCCCATTGGGACCAGAATCTTCGGACCAGTTGCCCGGGAGCTAAGACAACGAAACTTCATGAAGATCGTGTCTTTGGCCCCCGAAGTATTGTAGGAGTTATTGGCATGCGAAAAAATAAAATCCGAGTCAATGACAAGGTCATGGTCATGACCGGCAAAGATCGGGGCAAGGTAGGAACGGTGAAGTCCGTTCTGTATAAGGACGAAAACATTGTCGTGGACCAGGTAAACATGGTCAAAAGGCACGTAAAAGGCAATCCATACACCGGGAAAAGCGGCGGCATCCAGGACAAGGAAGCCCCGATGCATATATCCAACGTCGCCCTGGTCTGTGATTCCTGCACCAAGCCGACCAGGATCGGATTCACCTATACTGAAGATGGGCGTAAACTCCGGTTCTGCAAGAAATGTCACGAAATGCTTGATTAGGCTGGGTACGAGATAATAACCCAGAAGACGAATGTCATTGTGTCCCCATTCAAAGGTGTCTATATGAGCCGCTTACACGAAATTTACAGCGAAAAGATAGCTCCTGAGCTCAAAAAGGAGTTCAGCTATTCATCGCCCATGCAGATTCCCGGCATGCGTTCCATATCTCTGAATATGGGGCTCGGCGAGGGCAGTCAAGACAACAAGATCATTCAGGACGCAGTCCAGGAGCTGTCTTTGATCGCCGGCCAACAAGCCGTCATTACCCGGGCCAAAAAATCCATTGCTGCCTTTAAGCTCCGGGAAGGAATGCCGGTCGGGTGCAGAGTCACCTTGCGCCATCGGCGAATGTGGGAGTTTTATGATAAGCTGGTCAATTTTGCTTTGCCTCGGGTACGGGATTTTCGAGGAGTGCAGGATCGCGGGTTTGACGGACGAGGCAATTTTACCCTCGGCATTCGTGAACACACAATATTTCCAGAAATAAATATGGATAAGATTGACCGGGTAAAAGGTCTGAATGTTACCGTGGTCACGTCTGCACGAACAGATAAAGAAGGAAAAATGCTTCTTCAATTACTGGGGATGCCATTTATCAAGTAAGGAGGACCGTGTGGCACGGCAAGCACTGCGAGTAAAAGCCCAAAAGAAGGGTAAATTCAAAGTTCGAGAGTACAATAGGTGCCCGATTTGCGGACGGCCCAGGGCCTTTTTGCGCAGATTCGGAATCTGCAGGATATGTTTTCGAAATATGGCGTTAGCCGGTGAACTGCCGGGTGTGCGCAAATCGAGCTGGTAAGGAGGCATCGCCATGGCAGTATCTGATCCTATTGCGGATATGCTGACCCGGATCCGCAATGCCCATATGGCATTGCACAAAAAAACCCGTGTACCCAAATCAAAACTCAAGGTTTCATTAGCCGAGATATTGAAAAATCAGGGCTATATTACAGATTTTGAGCACGATGACCGGGAAATTGAAGTGACCCTCAAGTATGTGCGCGGGAAACCGGCTATCGCCGGTCTGCGTCGACTGAGCAGTCCAGGATGCCGGCAATATGTCGGCGTCGATGAGATCCCTCTGGTCCAAAATGGTCTGGGGATAAACGTTATTTCTACATCCAAAGGGATTCTGGACGGGCAGCAGGCGCGCGATAATCGAGTCGGCGGCGAACTTCTGTGTGAAATATGGTAATGTGAGGTTTCGTATGTCACGGATCGGTAAAACACCAATTCCCATTCCCAAGGGGGTCGAGGTCACCTTGAATCAGGGGACCATTCAGGTCAAAGGCCCCAAGGGCGAAGTGACCGTCGATGCTCATCCAATGATAGTCTACCAGGTTGACGGTGGGCAGGTGCAGCTGGAGCGCAAGCAAAACAATAAGATTGCCAGAGAACAGTATGGATTGCGGCGCACACTGCTGAACAATGCTATCGTCGGAGTAAGCCAGGGGTTTGAAAAGGGACTGGAGCTGGTCGGCGTTGGATATCGGGTCAGCGTGTCCGGGAATACGGTGGAGCTCAGTGTGGGGTATTCACATCCCCAGCAGTTCACTTTGCCTGAAGGCGTATCGGCCCGAACCGAAGGGAATAAGCTCTTCGTCTCCGGGATAAGCAAGGAACACGTGGGCGAGGCAGCTGCCAAGATACGGCGGATAAGACCGCCGGAGCCGTATAAGGGCAAGGGCATCAAGTATATAAATGAGGAAATCCGACGCAAGGCCGGAAAATCCGCCAAGAAATAACTAAAGAGGACGAGATGAGACTTAGTCGAAACCAAGCCCGGAAACGACGGAAACTGAGGATCAGGAAAAAGATTTCCGGTACAGGTGAGCGACCGAGATTGGCTGTTTTTCGTTCAAACAAGCACATGTATGTTCAGCTCATTGACGACCGCAGTCAACACACGCTCGCAGCCGTATCATCCCAGGCATTGCCTGATCAGCAAGGAATGAACAAGGATGTCGCATTTGCAGTGGGCAAAGAGCTGGCGCGGAAAGCAAATGAATGCGGCATAGAAAAAGTGGTTTTTGACCGAAGCGGGTATTATTTTCACGGTCGGATCAAGGCAGTAGCCGACGGTGCTCGAGAGGGCGGACTCAAATTCTGATTGAGGTTTGGCATGGAAGGAAATGATATTCAGTTAATCGAAAAGGTCGTCCATCTCAACCGCGTGGCCAAGGTTGTTAAAGGTGGCCGGAACTTTAAGTTCAGTGCGCTCGTTGTCGTCGGTGACGGCCAAGGCAGTGTGGGCTGTGGGCACGGTAAGGCGAACCAAGTCCCTGATGCCATACAGAAAGCCACGGAGCGAGCCAAAAAGAACATGGAACGGATCCCGATCATTGACGGGACCATCCCCTACGGGACAGTCGGCCGGTACGGCGCGGGTCAGGTATTGCTCAAACCCGGTGCAAAGGGTTCTGGAATAATCGCCGGAGGACCTGTGCGGGCGGTCATGGAAGCATGCGGGATTCAGGATGTTATCAGCAAGGCCTTGGGGACGAACAATCCTGTGAATGTTTTAAAGGCCACCATGCAGGGACTGACCTCGTTGCGCACCGCTGACGAGGTCAATGCCCTGCGGGGGACGAACATCCAACTGGCGAGGGTCGGATCATGAAGGTCAAGCTGATCAGGAGCAGGATCGGATCGTCACCAAAGCAACGGAGAAATCTGGACGCTCTCGGCCTGCGCAAGCTGCATCAGGAACGAGAGGTTCAGGATTCGCCGGTCAGCCGGGGAATGATCCGCAAAGTCAAGCACATGGTTGAGGTAACAGATTCATGAAGCTGCACGACATATACCCCTTCCCTAGTGAAAATAAAGATAAAAAGCGCCGCGGACGAGGCCCGTCCAGCGGATTGGGCTGCACCTCGGGGAAAGGAAACAAGGGCCAACTGGCTCGGGCAGGCTCCGGTCCCGCAGCCGGATTCGAGGGCGGGCAGATGCCATTGGTCCGCAGGCTGCCCAAACGCGGGTTTACCAATCAATTCCGGGTCGCATATACAGTTCTCAATCTGGAACGAATTATCTCACAGTTTCCTGAAGCTGAGGAGATTACTCTTGAGGATCTGTTCAGCATCGCGTCTGCAAAGCGGCCGATCAAGATTCTGGCCAGAGGCGAGGTCAGCCGGGCTGTGACAATTACTGCCCACGCATTCAGCGCCAAGGCCAAGGAAAAGATTCACCAGGCGGGCGGGCAAGCTGTCGCTCTGGAGGGTTAGGGTGTGATTCCCAAGATGGACAATGTCGCCGGATCCAAAGAGCTTCGAAACAAAGTCCTGTTTACTTTTGGGATGCTCATTGTTTACCGTCTCGGTATACATGTCCCTGTACCGGGTATAAACGGCCAGGCAATAGCAGACTTTTTCGCCAATGCCCAAAACACCCTTTTTGGTCTCTTCGACATGTTTTCCGGGGGCGGGCTGAGCAGGCTTTCAGTTTTTGCCTTGGGGATTATGCCGTATATTTCGGCATCCATTATTTTGCAGCTCCTCACTGTGGTCAGCCCTGAGCTGTCCAGACTGAAGAAGGAAGAGGGCGAGGCCGGACAAAAAAAGATTACCCAGTATACACGGTATTTGACGGTCCTTATCACCTTGGTCCAGGGCACCGGGATATCCATCGGATTGCAGCAAATGACCAGCCCAACCGGTGTGCCTGTGGTGCCAGATCCGGGTCCGATGTTCATCTTTCTCACTGTGATCACCCTTTCGGCCGGGACTATTTTCATAATGTGGCTGGGAGAACAGATCACAGCCCGGGGAATAGGGAACGGGATCTCGCTGATCATATTTTCCGGGATTGTGGCCGGGATACCCGGTGCGCTGATGAAGTCGTTTAGACTGATGAGTTCGGGTGAAATGGCGATCTTCGTGGCGCTTATCATCACGGTCATTATGGCCGGGGTATTGGTCTTTACCTGTTTCATGGAGACCTCCCAGCGCCGGATACCGATCCATTACGCCAAGCGCCAGATGGGGCGCAAGATGTATGGCGGCCAGAACACGCATTTGCCTTTGCGGGTGAATACCGCGGGGGTCATTCCGCCGATATTTGCATCGTCCATCCTTATGTTTCCAGCGACGATAGCCAATTTTTCCCAGGTGGAATGGCTGCAGAGCATATCCACGTTTTTCCAGCCCGGGTCTGCAGCCTATACCATTGTTTTTGTCGGGCTGATCATATTTTTCTGTTTTTTCTATACAGCGATCATTTTCGACCCCAAGGATATAGCTGAAAATCTGAAGAAGCAGGGCGGGTTCATCCCAGGCATTCGTCCCGGCAAGCACACCAAGGATTATATAGACAAGGTGTTGACCAGGATCACCCTGTGGGGCTCCCTGTACGTGGCGGCAATTTGTGTTCTGCCCATGCTGCTGATCAATAAGCTGAATGTACCGTTTTATTTCGGCGGAACCGCGTTGCTTATCGTGGTTGGGGTGGCTATAGATACCATGTCTCAGGTGCAGTCATATCTGATAACCCATCAATATGAAGGGTTGATGCAGAAAAGCAAGCTCAAAGGGCGCTTTTAAGGACCGGAAGGAGCGGGAGTATGAAAGTCAGACCGTCAGTTAAGAAGATGTGCCCCAAGTGCAAAGTTATACGCCGGCGGGGAGCACTGCGTGTAATTTGTGAGAATCCGCGTCACAAACAACGACAAGGCTAAGTGGAAGGGGGAAAACGTGGCTCGTATCGCAAGTGTAGATCTGCCGAAAAACAAACGGCTGGATATAGCTTTGACCTATATTTATGGGATCGGCCAGTCAAATGCGCTGAAGATCCTCGATGCGTCCGGTATCGACTGGACAAAGACGACTGAGGACTTGACTGCTGAAGAAGTCAATCTCATACGCAAAGAGATAGAGACCAACTACAAGGTTGAAGGTGATCTGCGCCGGGAGACGAACGCCAATATCAAGCGGCTTATGGAGATAGGCTGTTACCGTGGGGAACGGCATAAACGGCATCTTCCGGTTCGGGGCCAGCGTTCAAGCACCAATTCCAGGACGCGCAAAGGCCCCCGGCGGGCCATGATAGGCAGAAAAAAGAAGTAGGACAGAGACATCAGGTCACAAAGCTGAGCGGGGACTGACATGGCAAAAGTAAAGCGCCGTACGACGAAGAAAAAGGAAAAGAAGAATATTCCGACTGGATTGGCGCATATCCGGGCGTCATTTAATAATACAACAATTACCTTTACGGATATGAAAGGCAATGTAGTCAGTTGGGCGACCTCCGGGATGTCCGGATTTAAAGGGTCGAAGAAGAGCACTCCGTATGCGGCCCAGATGGCGGCTCAGAGTGCTGCACGGAAGGCGCAGGACAATGGAATGCGTACTGTGGGCATTTTTGTCAAAGGCCCCGGGTCGGGACGGGAATCTGCAATGCGGGCCATCAACAACGCCGGATTTAAGGTCACTTTTATACGGGATATCACGCCCATTCCCCACAATGGGTGCCGTCCGCCAAAACGTCGGCGGGTATAAGCGAATGTCTTTGAGGAGGACGAGCCTTGGCTAGATATACAGAAGCAAAGTGCAGAGTATGCCGACGGGAAGGAACAAAGGTGTTCCTGAAAGGCGACAGATGCTACACGGACAAGTGCCCTTTTGAACGCAGACCGTACCCCCCCGGACAGCATGGACGACGACGGAAAAAATCCACCGACTATGAAGTCCAGCTGCGGGAAAAACAGAAACTTCGCCGCATGTATGGACTTCTGGAGGGGCAGTTCCATGACTATTTTCTGGAGGCAGATCGGAAAAAAGGGATAACCGGTCAGAATCTTTTGCGCATGCTGGAACTGCGCTTGGATAACGTTGTGTACCGGGCCGGTTTTGCCAATTCCCGGAATCAGGCTAGGCAGCTGGTCCGGCATGGCCACCTGGAACTGAACGGACATAAGGTGGACATTCCTTCCCTGCAGCTGCGGGTCGGAGATGTGATTCAGGTCAAGGAGCGGAGCAGAAAAATTCCGGTTATTGTTGAAGCCCTGGAGGTGGTTGACCGCCGCGGCATTCCGGAATGGCTGGAAGGGAATGCTGAGCAGTTCTCAGCTGCTGTCAAAGCTGAACCGCAACGGGAGCACATCACATTTCCGGTGAATGAGCATCTCATTGTTGAGCTGTATTCCAAATAATGTCCTTGGCTGGGCCTTACGATCAGCAACTCTATGACACAACGCACGGCCGATAGGGCGGAACACGGACAGATCACGTTCGGACGAGCCGGAATCATGATGTTTGGTTTCGGCTTCATGTTTTTCCCGTCGAGCCACAAAGCGGGTGCCTCCTATGATATTCGATGATAATGGACGGACCATCAACACCCGGAATTGGACAGAACTGGTCAGACCGAAGAAGATCGATCAGGATGCTGACTCCACAGCGTCGTACGGGAAGTTTACCTGTGAGCCTCTGGAACGCGGGTTTGGGACCACCTTGGGCAATGCCTTGCGCAGGGTCCTGCTCTCATCCCTGCAGGGGGCGGCCATCGCTGCAGTCCACATCGATGACGTGCAGCATGAGTTTACCAGTATTCCCGGGGTCAAAGAGGATGTCACCGATATTATCCTCAACTTGAAGCAGGTCCGCCTGGCTATGGATACCGACGAGCCGCAGAAGCTCGTGCTCGACGTGCAGCGTGAGGGGCCGGTAACAGCAGGTGATATTCAGGAGAACCAACACGTACGGGTTCTCAATCCGGATCAGATCATAGCCCACCTGTCCGAAGCACGATCCCTGCGGATGGAATTGGATGTGCATATGGGCAAGGCCTATGTGCCTGCTGAGCAGCAGGAATCGTTCAGTGATCAGATCGGAGTCATCGTCCTGGATGCCAGCTTTTCTCCGGTCCAAAAAGTCGCCTACCGGGTGGAGCAGGCCCGGGTGGGACAAATGACCAACTACGACAAGCTGATAATCGAGGTATGGACAGACGGTTCCATCACTCCGGAAGACAGCCTTTCGTACAGCGCGAAGATATTGAAAGATCAGCTCAGCGTATTTGTCAACTTTGATGAGGACTCCACCGGCAGGCGTGAGCCGCAGCATTCCTCGGATGAAGTGGATGAGATGCTGTTTCAGAGCATTGACGATCTTGAGCTACCTGTCCGGGCCAGCAACTGTCTGAAAAAGGCAAACATATACACCGTGGGTGAGCTGGTCCAGAAGACTGAGAACGATCTGCTCAAAGCCAAGAACTTCGGGCGAAAGTCTCTGGATGACATAATCAAGGTCCTCAACGACATGGGCTTGGATCTGGGGATGAAGATCGATAACTTCGATTCCAAGTATCAACAATGGCTGAATAGGAAAGACGACTATGAGGCATAGAAAAGCAGGACGCAAACTCGGACGGACCTGGGAACACCGGAAAGCCATGTTTAAAAATATGGCCAAGTCACTGGTGGAGCACGAACGGATACAAACCACGGAAGCCAAAGCCAAAGAGCTGCGCAAGGTCGCAGATCGTCTGGTCAGCATGGGGCTTGAAGACACAGTGCATTCCAGACGGAAGGCCTATCGGGTTTTGGAAGACAGGACCCTGGTCCATAAGCTCTTTTCCGAGATCGCACCCAGGTTTACAGAACAGCCGGGCGGATACACCAGGATACTCAAGTCAGCTGAGCCCCGCCGGGGAGACGCCGCCTCCATGGCTGTGATCGAGTTTACCCGCCAAAGCGAGGCATCCTGATCCTGAGTGGAGAGAAGGATATGACCTAAAATAGTTCGCCGTCCTGGGCGAACTATTTTTTGGTTTTTGCTATTATAAAATGTGATAGGAAAGATAGATCTAATGGATATGCGCCGATTGGAGACCTTCTGCGCAGTCTATGAACAGCACAGCTTTTCTCGAGCCGGGGCCCTGCTGCATCTCGCCCAACCGACCATCAGTTCCCATATCTCCAGCCTGGAGAAGGAGCTGGAAACAGTCCTGTTTGATCGCTGTTCCAGGCAGGTTGTCCCCACCCTTGCGGCAGAGACTCTCTACGCCCATGCCCGTATAATTATTGAAGCCAGAAAAAAGGCCACCGCTGATATTGCGCTGTTAAACGGATCAGTCCAGGGATTGCTTCGTCTGGGCGGAAGCACTATACCGGGCCATTACATCCTGCCGGGGTATATGGGCAGCTTCCAGCACAGATATCCCCAGGTCGAGCTGCAGCTGGAGATAGGGGACTCCGCGCATATCGAGAACATGGTCCATTCCGGGGCCCTGGATATTGCCGTTATCGGGGGGCGGGAGAATATATCCCATCTACAGTATTACCGGGCAGCTGCAGACGAGCTATGGCTGCTTGCGCCGAGCGGTTCCCCACTTCATCCCTGGAAGATGAACGAGGCGCCAGGTCCGGACTGGCCTTGGATCGTGCGTGAGCCAGGGTCGGGGACCCGGAAGGCCATGCGCTTGGTGCTGGAGGAGATGGGCATATCCTGGAACAGTCTGCACATCCGGGCGACTGTGAGCAGTACCCAGGCCGTCCTGTCCTGCATCCAGGCCGGGCTTGGGGTGAGCATGGTTTCATCCCTGGCAGCCGCAGGTCCGGTTGGGCGTGGTGAAGTGATCCAGCTTCCAGGAGAAAACCACCGGCGTACCAGGGAGTTTTATGCTGTGATCAATGCACAAAAGGCTCAATTCCCGGCGACCAGGGCCTTTTTGCGGCATATTATTGGAGAGCATGGTCTTGTCTCAGCTAATCCAGGGTAGATGCATAGGAGATGAGAGACAGACCACATAACTTAGCGCGTACCTTTTGGGCCGAAGGGCCGTTCACGTTTCAACCCCCCTGAACGAATACCAAGGGCCAGGCACAGAAGGACTTGCAGCTTGGAGCAGAAAATGAGCCAGACCAACAAAGGGCAATGAATCAGGATGCAGCGTATGAAAGAGATATTTCTGGTCGACACGGTCAAGGCGTCCGGTTGAGCGGCAAAGCTCGCTCCAGAGGATCTGGAGCAGGTGCTTTCCCAGTTCTCGCATGTCCAGGACAGCCGGATCCTGGTCTCCGGTCAGGGGTGCGAGGATGCGGTGGTCCTTAGGTTTCCATCAGGGAAGGCCATGGTCCAGTCAGTGGACTTTCTGACCCCGATGGTCAATGACCCCTATGTATTCGGGCGGATCGCCGCGGCCAATGCCCTGTCCGACATTTATGCCATGGGCGGATGCCCCTTCAGTGCGATGAATATCGTGGGTTTTCCCAAGGACTGCCTACCCCTGGATGTCCTGACCTCCATCCTCCGTGGGGGCCAGGACGTGGTCAGGGAAGCCGGTGCGGTTATGGCCGGGGGGCATACTGTGGAGGACCCGGAGTTGAAGTTCGGCCTGGCTGTGACCGGGACGATCGATCCCGGGCAGATAGCGACAAACAGCGGGGCATCCGCTGGCGATGTCCTGGTCCTGACCAAACCGGTCGGGACAGGCGTTTTGGCTACGGCCATCAAGGCCAGGTGGGACAATGCACTCGAGCTGGAACAACTGCTCAGTACGTGGTCCGGCAGGCTGAATGCAGGCGGGGCCCGGGTTATCCAGGAGTTCGGGCTGAAAGGGGCGACTGATGTGACCGGTTTCGGTCTGGGAGGGCATGCCCTGGAGATGGCCAAGGCCAGCGGGGTGCATATCCAGCTGGAGGCCCGAGCGATCCCCTGGCTGGACCATGCCTGTGATCTCGCTGCCGTGGGGCTGCTGCCTGCGGGCGCCTACGCGAACAAAAGCCATTGCCGGGAATTCTTTGATTGCGCTGACACTGTGGATCCACTTCATGTGGATCTTGTCTTTGATCCCCAAACCTCGGGCGGGCTGCTTCTCAGCGTTCCGGAAGAAAAGCTGAGCCGGATCCAGGAGGCCCTGCATGCTGGGGGAGAGCTGGCCCAGGTAATTGGGAAGGTAGGTCCCCTGCACGGAGATCGGCCGGGATTGAGCCTGATATGAAAGAACCCCAAAAAGCCGGGTCCCGGAGTCTACTCCGGCTGTTTGGGTTGGGGCGTGATCCCGGGAAATGATCTGTGAATGATTTCGCGGAGTCTTTGCTCTACGTCCTGCAGGCTGAGTGCGGTTGTGTCCACAATATGCGCGTCATCGGCCGGGCGCAAAGGGGCAATGGCCCGGGTGCGGTCCTGCTGATCACGTTGCCGGAGATCATGGGCCAGGGCTGCTTGGTCCGGGGTGTGCCCCGCTTCCTGAAGCTGGAGACAACGCCGTCTGGCCCGTTCTTCTGGCGCGGCATCCAAAAAGATCTTGCACCCGGCCCGGGGAAAGACCACGCTGCCCATGTCCCGCCCCTCGGCGACCAGGGAAGACCGGCTACCAATCCCTTGCTGCACGGCCTGGAGAAAGGAGCGGACTTCCTGGCGCTGCCCAAGGTGAGACGCCCACAGACCGACATCTTCAGCCCTAATTTCCGGGCCGACCTGGACCCCGTTTACCTCCAGTCCAGTCTCCGGGCCATCCCCGCACAGGCTCCAGCGTATGCCCCGAAGAGCGGACTGCAGCCGCTGTTCAGACCAGTCCCATGATCCGGGACCGAGGTGCAGGGCCAGGGCCCGGAACATCGCCCCGGTGTCCAGGTACGCAATGTTCAGGTATCCGGCCAAATCCTTGGCCAGGGTGGATTTGCCCACTCCGGCCGGTCCGTCCAGGGTGATGATCATGGGCTGGTCCTTATGCATAGTTGTCCCGAATGTCCTTGCAGGCCAGGACCAGCCCCCTGTTCTCCCGTTCAGTTCCGATGGATATCCGAACATACTCAGCCAGGCCGTAGCTTTCGAGCCCCCGGATAATGTATCCCCTGTTTAAGAGCTCATCCACCAAATGCCGGGCCGGGCATGCGGGCCTGACCAGGAGGAAGTTGGCCTGAGTGGGGTAGACGGTCCATCCCAATGCGCGCAACTCCCGGGTCAGATCCTGTCTGCCCTGGAGGATGGTTTGCCTGCTGGCCTGGACGAACCAGGCGTCTTCCAGGGCGGACAGGCCTGCGGCTTCAGCCAGCAGGTTGACGCTGAAGGGCAGTTTGACCCGGTGCAAAAGGTCGCTCAACCAGGCCGGCATGATCCCGTATCCCAGACGCAGCCCGGCCAGGCCGTAGAGCTTGGAAAATGTGCGCAGCAGGACCACATTGTCCAGCTCCTCAAACAAAGGCAGAGGTGAGAAGCTGGACGGTTGATCAGCGAACTCTACATAGGCCTCGTCCACGATGAGCATGGTTCTCCGGGGCAGGGAGCGGGCCAGGTCGATCAGCTTCTCCCGGGGGGCGGTGTACCCAGAGGGGTTGTCCGGATTGGTCAAAAAAACCATTGCGGTGTTCTGATCCGCAGCGGCCAGGATCTGGCTCAACGGGAAGCTGAAATCCGGATTCAGGGGGATCTTGGTCAGCTCGACTCCGCACAAACGGGCCTGGAGGCGATAGATGCTGAAGCTGGGATCCAGAATCAGGATCCGGTCCTGCCCGGGTCGGGCCAGAACCCGGATCAGAAGGTCGATGATCTCGTCCGAGCCGTTGCCGATGACCAGCCGATCCTCGGCCAGCCCCAGGTGCCGGCCCAAGGCGGAGGCCAGATCAGGGGAGTTGGGCCGGGGGTAGCGAAAGACCAGGTCCGCCCGGCGCTGGACGGTTTTGGTCACCAAAGGCGATGTCCCCAGGGGATTTTCGTTGCTGGCCATCTTGATCACCGTGTCCAGGCCCAGATCCCGGCGGATCTCGGCCATGGACTGTCCCGGGACATAGGGACTGAAGTCCAAAAGTTCAGGGCGGATTGTGTCTTTGGGGTGTTCTGGGGTGCAATCCACAGCTCTTCTCCGTGATTCAGGATTGGAGGATATGCGGCCGGATGAAGATAAGCAGCTCGCGCTTGGTTCTCGTTTTGTATTCGTTTTTAAACAGCCAGCCCAGAAGTGGGATCCTGGCCAGGCCGGGCACCCGGTCCTGGACGTTTGATTGATTGAGCTGCTGCACCCCCCCGATGACAACGGTCTGATCGTTGTCCACGAATAATCTGGTCTGCAGGCTGCGGGTTTCTATGTCTTCCCCGCCGGTGACCGGACTGTCGTCGGAGATGTCCAGCTCCAGGATCAGGGTGTTGTCCGGGGTTATCTGGGGGGTCACCGCCAGCTTGAGGGTGGCGTCCACGTACTCTGTGGTCGTCCCTCCGCTCTCGGACTCGTTTTTGGTCGCGATCTTGGTCCCCTGGGTGATCTCAGCCAGCTGGTTGTTCAGGGTCACCACCCGGGGGGAGGAGATGGTGTTGACCTGGCCCTGGCTCTCGCCCAGATCCAGCTTGGCATCTAAGGTGTACATCTCATTGCCCGTGATCTTGGAAAAAAACGCCCCCAGGCCGAATGTGCTGGCGCCCTGGATTGGGAGATTGACGGCGTAGCCGCTGAAATCAGGATCGGCAATCGGCTCGGTTCCTCCCTGTGAGCCGTAGATCCCGGACACATATTTGCCGCCGGAGTGGGTGGAGGATTGCCCGCCTCCCCATTTGATCCCCATGCTGCGCTGGAACTCGTCTGTGGCGTAGACCAGTCTGGCTTCGATCAGGACCTGGCGCTCGGCTCTGTCCAGCTTGCGGACCACACTGCGGACCTTGTCTATAGCCTGGGCCGTATCAGAGACAATGAGCTGATTGGTCTTGGCATCGTGGCTGATCTCGCCCCGGTCGCTGAGAAACTTCTGCACACTCTTTTGCAGGTCGGGCGACTTGGCGTAGTTGATCTGGATGTATTCCGTATGCAGAGGGGCCAGATCCTGCTTGCTTTTCTGGGCCTGCAGCGATGACCGGCGGGCCTTGAGAATCTGCTCCTGCTCTTTCTGCAGGGTTTGAACCGGGGCAACCCTGAGGATATTGCCCTGCTGGACCATGCCCAGGCTCTTCTGCATCAGGACCAGGTCCAGGGCCTGATCCCAGGGCACGCTGTCCAGCTTGAGGGAGATGGTTCCGGAGACCTCTTGGTCCAGGATCAGGTCGTAGCCGGCCACCTCGGATATCAAGCGCAGGACGTGCTCGATATCCGCGTCCTGGAGATCCAGGCTGATCGGACTTCCGGTATACTCCTCCTTCATTCCCGGGAAGAGCTGGACCCGCTTGCGGCTGTCCTCGCGGTCCGGGCCGGTCAGGGAGGACGCCTTTGTCTCCGGCTGGCGAAGGCTGCGGTCCGGGCCGGAGGGGGCAGCGGCGGCCGCAGTCCGGGCCGGGATGTGCAGGTGCATCCTGGGGCCTTGTCTGCGAACCGGGACCGGATCCTGGATTCCGGACAGGATGAGCTCAGCACCATCCGGAGTGTCCGTAAGCAGTGCGGAACGGACTGCGGAGTCGAACTTGCCCAGCCTGTACAGCTTGACCAAGCGGGGAGGGACATGCAGGCCCGGAAAGAGCATGCGCAGCTTGTGGTCAGAGCTCGAACCCAGCTGATACTCAAAGGGGTGCGAGGCGGTCAGGGAAACAACCAGGTCCCGGCCGGAACGCTCAAAGTCGATGGCCTGCAGTCGGAGTGGAGTCTGGTTCAAACTGTCGGGCTGTGCTGATCGGTCTTGGGAGTGGGGGGTAAAGATAACCCTGGCCGTATCCGGCTTAGGTCTGGAGATATAGAATTGGATGTCCCGGGTAAAAGAGATGGTCAGGCTGCCTGAATGGGCTTTGGCCTCAAAGTCGGTGTCCATGGAGGCGACCAGAGGGTCGGATATGGAGGAAGGGCGGCTGAGACCAAAATGGGGGGTCAGCTTGAGCTTAAGGCGTTTTTGACTGTATGCGGGGGTGATGGATGTCTCGGGCAGCACAGGGATAACTGCAACGTGCCTTCCGTCCTGCTGTTCGAAGCGGACCACGGCACCGGAAAGGGCGGCCTGGGGCTGATCCTTTCCGGTGTCCTTAAATGAGGACGACGCGGCTGGTCCGGCATCTGAAGAGGACCGGGATGCCCAGCCGGACTGTCCTGTTGCGTTCCCAGCCGGGAGCCGGTTTGAGCTCTGAGGTCCACTGACCCCGCATCCAATCCCTGCCCAGAGAAGGACCAGGAATACACAGATAAAGGGCAAGGTGAAAGTTGGCCAGAGAATATGGGTTATCGGCTGCTTACCCGTCATGCCTCTCTCCTGCCGGGTCCTGAAGCTCCAGAACGATTGTGTGCCGAACTTCCTCCCCCCAGGGGGTGGTTGTTGTTTCTTCAATGGTTACCTCTCGTTCCTGGATTATGGTCACTACACCTTCTTTCTGTCCGATGGTCGTTCCCGGGCGCAGTATATACCCTTTGCCGTTGGGCAATTCAACCAATGCCAACCGGCTTCCGTCTCCTGCCGGCCTCAAGATCCCCACCAGCTTCAGCTGGGACGGAGCAATCTTTTCCAAAGGCGTGAGTGAGCGTTCCGGCCGATCCTCTCCCTCCCCGCCCTTGGGCTCGGAATGCAGAAACGAGGCGAAGGGGTCCACCCTGTCCCGGGGGGAATAGCTGAAGTCAGGGGGGCTGATCCAGGCCGGGGCCGTGGTTGCAGTGCCGTTGGTTGCCTTTTGGGCCCGTCCATCTGGGCCGCACAGAAACGTGCAGCATGCGGCGAAGATGCACACACCGATCCGTACCCCGAGGCCAGGGCTCAGCCGGTGAGGTTTTCCTGTCTCGACGCCCATAGTCACGTATTTTTTGAGTCCTTTTTTTCCTGTTCGGACAGGATCCGATATATCTGCAGACGGCAGTCCGCCTGCAGGGAAACGCCCTGGGATCGATTCTTGGAAACAGGCCTGAGCTGGACCGACTCCAATGTGACCAGCCGGTCCAGGCCGGACAGGCGATTGAAAAAACGCATGAGATTGTGGAATGTGCCTTGGAATCGGACAGTCACAGTTCTGGATGCATAAAAATCATGTCTTCTCTCCTGACTCGGGGTGAAGAGCAGGAAGTCTATCCCGGCCTTGTTGCCCAGCTTCTCTATAGACGAGAGCAAGTTTTCGACATCGGCATTTGTTTCCGGAAGCAGGGTCTGGGCATACAGCATCTCCCGCTTCCGGGCCTCAAGATCCTTTGTCAGCTCGGGCAGCCGTCGAACCTTGGCCCGGTATCTGGCTATGGTCTGGTCAATCTGCTGGATGTCCTGCTCCAGGCTGTGGATGGTTTCCAGCTGGGGCTTGAACAGAACGAACCATACTGCGGCAACAGCCGCCGCCCCGGCAGCGCAGGACAGAACCAGCTTGCGCCGGAAGGAGAGTTCCTTCCAGCGTTGGAGCAGAAAGGGCTCAGCCATTGGTTTCTCCTGAGTCCGGCGAGTCGGCAGCTGACAGGCTGCACCGGAAGGCGACCAGATCCAGATTCTGTATTGATGTGCGCTGGGTCTGCTGCAGGGAGACATCAGCAATGTACTCCGAGCCCCGCAGATTGCGCAGATAACGAGCGAAGACCTGATTGTCCAGGGCCACCCCGCTGAGGGTGATCCGGCCTTTGTTGTCCATGCTCAAAGACTCAAACCATATCTTGTCCTCCGGAACATGGCCGGAGATGACGTCCAGGTACCTGACCGGCATGGCCTGCCGGGCCCGGATGCCGCGAATGATGGAGATCCGTCGGTCCAGGTCCTGGAGCTGGTTTTGTATCCTGGTGATCTTTGAAAGCTTCTTCTGCAGCTTCTTGCGCAGAACGACCTTGTCTTGTCTCTCCTGACGCAGATGCTCTGCTTTGGTTGCCAGCATCTGCCTGGCCTGGATGACTGCCGTGCCCAGAAGCAAAAGCAGGAGAATGCCCAGAAGGATCTGTTTCCTGCTGTCTGTCTTTGGTTTGTGCCGTTTATGGGGCAACAGGTTGATGGTCAGCATAGGCGCTTTTCTCACATCACTCCACGCAGGGCAAGGCCGGCGGCGACTGCATACTGTGGCCCCAGGCTCTGCAGATAGCCGGGATCGAATTCAGGGGAGTCCTGGACCCTGCATTGCCTCCAGGGATCAAGAAATGCGGTCTCAAAGTCGAGATATTCGTGAAGGATATCCGTCAATCCTGGGTGCAGGCTCCCCCCCCCGCTCAGGTACAGGGTCTGGGGCCGGGGAGCGGAGTCGGCCAGAGAGCCGGCATAGTAGTGCAGAAGGCGCTGAATCTCTTCCGTCCAGGCGATGAAGGCGGCTTGCATCTCTCGTTCCACGGTGGTCCGGATCTCAGGAGACAGGCTGTCCGGAGACTGCCACTTTAAGCTCTCTGCTTGTGTGCCTGGAAGGTCCAGGGCATGAACCAGGCGGTCGGTTATTTGCTGTCCGCCGAACCCCGCATCCCGGATAAACAAAGGGTTTTCGCCGTGCACAACACAAAATGTGCTCTGATTGGCCCCTATGTCCAGAAGTGCACACGGGGTGTCCTGCATCTCCGGGTAGTTGAAGGCAAAGCAGTTGCACAGAGCAAAACCGTCCACATCGATAATCCGGGTTTCAAGCCCGGCCCGGGACATGACCCATTGGCGCTCATGGACCATTTTCTTCTTGCTGGCCACCAAAAGGACCGAGGTTTCCCCGCTCTCCTGGTGCGGGGCCAGGGTCTGATAGTCCAGGCAGACGTCCTGGGCTTCAAATGGAATATGCTGGGCGGCCAGACCGGGCAGGGAGTCCGGCAAGTCCCCGGCCTGATGGCTTGGGAGGCTGAGACGCTTGATGATCACTGAATGTCCGGCCAATGAAGTGATCACAGCCCCCGGGGGGATCTGCAGCTCGGAGTACAGGGCGCCGAGGTGCTCGGCCATCTGCCGGGGCTTCTCCTTGTCCTGCACAGTCCACGGCATGCGGCCGATTTTGTGCAAAACCACCCCCTGCCTGGTCCGCTGGAATCCAACCAGCTTGGCCCAGGATTGGCCGCAGTCCAGACCGGTCGGAGGTCTATTCCGTTTCCAGGGCAGCTTCATTGCAATCAGCCGGCAGCCTTGACGTCTTTGGGGCGCAGGGTCACCACCGGCATGGATGCGGCTTTGACCACTTTCTCAGCCACTGAGCCGAAAAGGATGCGGTCAATGCCTTTCCGGCCATGGGTGCCCATGACAATGAGATCCACGTTGTGTTCATTGGCAAAAGCGAGGATCTCTTCTGCGGCGTAGCCGGAAAGCACGTGTCCCTGAGCCTGATCAGAGCCGAAGTTTTCGTTCAGGAACGCATCCATGGTCTGTTCCGCCCCGGAGATGATCTCGCCCACAAAGTTCTCAATGGAGCTGGGGGCGATTTGAAAGCCAACGTATTGGGCCAGGGTGGGGGCGACATAGACAACATGGATTTCAGCCTGGAAGGCCTCGCTCAGGGTCCGGGCGTAATCGGCTACTTGCGGACTGTACTCGGCAAAGTCCACAGCGCACAGAATTTTTTTGATCTGGGCCATACTGTTCCCTCCGGTTGGTGGTGCGAGATGTCAATTCCGGCCGTACCCAAAAGCCTGAGCCGGTCTTATTGATGAGCGCAAAAAGTTGTTTACTTTTTGCGCGCTGCACTGAAGCTACGCGGGAAACAACTTCCCGCTTGCGGACATAGCTCGAGTCCCGCCATAAGCGGAACTACTCATGGGAGCGCAATGTAAAGAACATGGCTCTTCGACACAGAAAGTGGAATTGCACACCTAAGAGTTTGGCGTCTCTTCTGTGTGCCTTAAGCGGCAGGCCCGCACATTTTCTTGGTCCCGCCAAAAGGGGGAAACCCGGCACTCACGTGTATGACAAGCTTTCGTCAAACACAAAGCAGTGACCTGCACGTGAGTAGCCGGGGGGGGGCAGGGATCCCCCTTTGGCGGGACTTAGAAAATACCGGGCCGAAAGTGGGCACGCAGAAGAGATGGCAAACTCCAAAAATCCACAGGCTACGTCGAAGAACCAAGAACATTTCGCACCCATGAGTAAGTCCGGTATAGGACAAAATGCGCACGCAGATGGCATCGAATTGCACAGGCCTGGACTTTTAATCAACGCCCGTTGGCCTCTGGCTCCATCAAATGGGGGTTTTGGCCCGTCTCCCCGGTTCGCGAAAGGGCGAGTATCCTTTCGATGATTGCGGTGGTTGAATACCCCGGAAGCATAGGCAGGCTGAGGACCTGTCCCCCCCTGGCCAGGACATGCTCCCGGCCGACAATGTCTTGGACCGGCCAGTCTCCGCCTTTGACCAGGATATCCGGGCTGATGTCCCGAATCAGCTCCAGGGGTGTGTCCTGGTCGAAAAGCATAATGTGATCCACGCACTCCAGGGCGGAGAGCACGGCGACCCGGTCCAGCTCGCTGGTGATCGGCCGGCCCGGCCCCTTCAGCCTGCGAACCGATGCATCGCTGTTGACTCCGAGTACCAGGCGGGATCCCAGCTGTCTGGCCCGGGCCAGATAGTCGACATGGCCGGGATGCACAAGATCAAAGCATCCGTTGGTAAAGACCACGGTACCGGAAAAGTCCTTGCCCCTGCGGGCCTGAAATGCCGACGGTTCTATGTATTTGGCTGGGTACTGCACGCTGTCCGCCATGGTGGTCTTGAGCTACTTCAATGGATTGGAGTGAAGGTTCCTCACTTTAGATGCATATACTCACTGTTCAGGCCAAAAGTTCCGGGCTGTCCATGGGACCCAGCCTCCGTTGCCGGCAGCTTGCTGCCGATGCGCTGCATAAGCTCTCTCAGCCCATACCGGCCCTGAGCGGACACGGGCAAAGCGTCCGGATAGCGGTTGGTCAAGGTCATGCGCTGGGCAAAATCCACCAGGTCCCATTTGTTCAGGACCAGCAGCCGGGGAATGCCATGCAGGCCCAACTCCCGGAGCAGGGTCTGGACTGCTTCCACATGCTGGTTCAGCTCCGGGTGGCGGGCATCGGCCACCTGGACTAGAACATCGGCTGCATCCAGCTCTTCCAGGGTGGCCAGGAAGGCTTCCCGGAGCGAAGCCGGCAGGGAGCGGATAAAGCCGACGGTATCGGTCAGGATCACTTCCCGGTCCTGAGGAAAGCGCAGTCTGCGGGTAACGGGGTCCAGGGTGGCGAACAGCTTGTCCGCAGTCAGAACCCGGCTGGAGGTCAAGGTATTGAGCAGGGTCGACTTGCCGGCATTGGTATAACCGACCAGGGCCACAATGGGCAGCCCGGCCTTGTCCCGTCGATTCCGGGTTGCACCCCGCCGGTCCCTGACCTTGGCCAGCTCTTTGTTGATCTTGGTCCGTCGGTCCTTTATCCGCCGCCGGTCGAGCTCCAGCTTTGTCTCTCCGGGGCCCCGGCCGCCTATCCCACCGGCCAGGCGGCTGAGGGCCTTGTTCCTGCCCACCAGGCGGGGGAGGGTATAGTCCAGCTGAGCCAGCTCTACCTGCAGCTTTCCGGCCCGACTAGTGGCATGCTGGGCGAAGATGTCCAGGATGACCTGGGTCCGGTCCAGAATCTTGCGCTCGGTGAGCTCGGCCAGATTCCGCATCTGGGCCGGGGCCAGCTCCCGGTCGAAGACCAGGACCCCGGCTCCGGACTGCAGGGCCTGGACCTCGAGCTCGGCCAGCTTGCCCCGTCCCAGGATATGCTTGGGATTGACCGCATTGACCCGCTGTACGAGACGGCCCACGGTCTCCAGCCCAGCAGTGTGCACCAGATCCGCCAGTTCCTGCAGAGAGGTCTCTTGTATGCCTTTGGGCGCTGTGCTCACGCTGATGAGCAGGGCGCGCTCCAGAGATGTCGAGTTCCGGCCTGGAGCAAAGTGCTTGTGCAGCTCAGACTCCAGGGCTTCGGCCTGGGCTGTGAAGTCGGTGGTCACCCGGTCCCAGGGCTGGACCGGGGATACTTGGTACAGTTTCTGCTGCGGATTCGGGGGCAGGATCTGGGCCCACTGGAGCTGATCCGGCTGGCCGTGATCGTTCACGGTCAAGGCGGCAATGGAGTCCAGGCGCAAAAAAACCAGGTCCATGAGGTCGTCCTGGGACAGGCCGGCGGTCCCGAAATGGGTATGCAGCAATCGCAGTCCGCGCAGGCGGCCTTCGCTTTGCCGCTGGCGGCCCAGGTCCGGAATGACAATCTGGTCCCGGTCGCCGACCAAAAGCATGCTCGGCCGTCCCTGGCGATCAATGAGCAGTCCAAGCTGGCGGCCGGTCATCTCACTCAGCCCGGCCAGTTCATGGGCCTGTTCGCTGCTGTATCCGCCTTGGCTGGGATACCGGCGGCGGAATATGCGTTGCAGCAGCTTGAGATGGCTTGGTTTGAGGCCGCTGGTGTGACCCAAGACTTTTCCGGCTATATGAGGCTCCTTACAGATCGGTTTGGCCCAGGGCCCGGGCGATCATGGTGTCGTACCCTGCGGTCAGGGCAAAGGTTCTGGCCGCCATCCGCCTTCTGAACTCAAGGCTCACTGCGCCGCGGTTCTTTTCCAGCTCTGCCTCGAACTGGGCATAGGATTCAGGGGTAGGCAGAACCGTCAGGCTGTGGAAGTTTTTCGCCCCGGCCCGGAGCAGGGTGGGGCCACCAATATCGATTTCCTCGACCAGCTCCCGGTCCTGTTTCTGATCGTTGAGGGCCTGAGCGAAATCGTACAGGTTGACACAGACCAGATCAAAGGCAAGGATATCCATTCTGCGCAGGGTCTCCAGGTGCTCCTGGTTGTCCTTGTCGGCCAGGATCCCGGCGTGGATCAAGGGGTGGAGGGTCTTGACCCGGCCTCCGAGGATTTCGGGGAACCCGGTAACCTCGCTCACTGCAGTCACCGGAAGCCCGGCATCCTGGATGTGGCGCATGGTTCCCCCGGTGGATACCAGCTCAGTCTGGTTCTGAACCAAGGCTGTGCACAGCTCAGTCAGGCCTGTTTTGTCGGTCACGCTGAGCATGGCCCGCTTGATGGGCAAAAGGTCCATTTCGTCCTCCGCATTTGTGATTTGTTTCATCATGTCAAATTCTAAGGAAAATGACAAGGAAGGTGACCGGACATGCTCAAGCTGGCCGATTTTCTGGAAAGAAAGGAAAAGATTGCGGTGGTTGGTCTGGGCTATGTGGGCCTTCCCCTGGCCGTGGCTTTGGCCAGGCATTTTCAGGTCATCGGCTTTGACATCTCTCCGGTCAGGGTCCAGGAGCTGAACCAGGGGCGGGACCGAACCGGAGAAACCCAGGCCCGGGATCTGTTGGCAGTTGATCTGACCTGTTCTGCGGATCCGCAAATCCTGGGCCGGGCCCGGCTGATTATCGTGGCCGTGCCCACTCCCATCGACTCCAACCGGCGTCCGGACCTTGGACCGATACAGGGTGCAAGCGCAACTGTGGGCCGGCACATGGCCGAGGGGACTGTTGTGGTCTATGAATCCACTGTCTATCCGGGTTTGACGGAAGAGCTGTGCCTGCCCATGCTGGAGGAGGCTTCGGGGCTGCACTGCGGAAGGGATTTTTGGATCGGGTACTCACCAGAGCGGATCAATCCAGGAGACAAGGTGAATACCCTGGAGAATATCGTCAAGGTCGTGGCCGGGCAAAGCGAGGCGGTCACCGATTTTCTGGCCTCAGTGTATGCCCGGGTTGTTCGGGCCGGGGTGCACAGGGCCCCGAGCATCAAGGTTGCTGAGGCGGCCAAGGTCATTGAGAATACCCAGCGGGACCTGAACATTGCCCTGATGAACGAGCTGGCCCTGATCTTTGAACGGATGGGGATCGATACCCTGGATGTCTTAGAGGCTGCCGGGACCAAATGGAACTTTCTGCCCTTCAGGCCCGGCCTGGTCGGGGGGCACTGCATTGGTGTCGATCCCTACTATCTGACCTTCAAGGCCGAGGCCCTGGCCTATCACCCCCAGGTCATTCTGGCTGGAAGGCGGATCAACGACAACATGGGCGAGTTTGTGGCCCAAAGGGTGATCAAGAACATCATCCAGGCCGGGAATGGTGTCCATGGGGCCAGGATCGGGATCCTGGGCCTGACCTTCAAGGAAAATGTCCCGGATCTGCGCAATACCCGGGTTATCGATATTCTCCGGGAGTTGGAGAGCTTCTGCGTCCGGGTTGCGGTCCACGACCCCCTTGTGGATGTGGATGAGGTCAAAGCAGAGTTCGGAGTGGAGCTGACGCCCTGGGAGGAGCTGAAGGAACTGGATGCCCTGATTCTGGCTGTGCCCCATTCGTGGTATACCCAGCGCTCCGCCGGTGAGCTTCTGAGCTGCCTGCGTGATCCGCAGAAGGCAGTGATCGCCGACATCAAGGGGGCCCTGCAACCGGAGGTCATCCGCAGCTTTGGCACCACCTATTGGCGGCTGTAGGGTTTAGAGACAGGTGAGGGATACGTAAATGGATACTCGATGCACCCGGCAGCCCATCGCCCTGGTCACAGCCACCCGCAGGGAGATGCAGGCCGTGCTCGGCGCCCGGGGCCAGGGAGTCTCCCTGAAGCTGAGTCGTTCGTATGAGCTGGCCTGGGGCCCCAGGACCCTGCTTCTTGTGATCACCGGGATCGGTATGGTGAATGCTGCCATGGCCCTGGGGCGGCTCGCCGCCCGGGCCCCTGGACTGGCCGGGGTTCTGAACCTGGGCATTGCCGGAAGCTTTGATCCAGGCCGTTTTCCTCTGGGCTCTGTGGTCGCAGTGCAGACTGAAATCTGGCCCGAGTTCGGTCTGATAACTGAACACGGCGTGGATCCCAAGGGCCTGGGCTTGGGCCAAGGCAAGGCTCAGGGGGAGATCGTCTGGGATACCCTGGCCTGGGATCCGGACCGGGAGGCCCAGGGCATGGGACTGGAGCTTTGTCCCCAGTGGCCCCGGGTGACCAGCCTGAGTGTTTCCGGGGTCTCCGGGACTGCGGATCGGGCCGCCTATTTGTGGAGCCGGACTCAGGCGGAGGTGGAAAACATGGAGGGCTTTGCCCTGGGCTGGGCATGTGCGGTGCATGGACTGCCCTTTGTGCAGATCCGGAGCATCTCCAACCGGGTCGGCTCGCGCGAGGCGGGGGAGTGGGCAATTGATCGGGCCTTCTCCAGTCTGGGGGATGCCGCCTTGCGGCTATTGGGGCCGGAGAAAGATCCCTTGCCAGGCAAAAGGCAGTAGTGTATCAGGAATCCCATGCCCTCGCTGATCGAGTTTTTTCACCAGCATCGTTCGCAAATTGACCACAGTCTGCGCACTATCTGCTCCGATCTGAACCCGGTTGTTCAGCCGGTGGCTGAACATATTTTAAGCGGAGGCGGCAAGCGGCTCCGGCCGGCCTTATGCCTGCTTACCTTTCAGGCCCTGGGGCAGGGAAAGCCGGTCCGCGGGCTGTACCCTCTGGCCGCTTCTCTGGAGCTCATCCATTCCGCGACCCTGCTGCATGACGATATCCTGGACAATGCATCCATGCGACGCAGCCAGTCCGCGGCCCACCTGCTGTTCGGGACCAGCGCAACCCTTTTGGCCGGAGACGCTTTGCTGGCCAAGGCCAACAAGGTGGTCACCGAATACAACAGCCTGCCCCTGATGGCCTGTATATCCGAGGCCATCTACCAGACAGCCACCGGGGAGATTTTGGAGATCGAGCGCATGAAGCAGCCGGATCTGTCCCGCGAGGAGTATCTGGAGATCATTGTCGGCAAGACCGGCTTTTTGCTCCAGACCTGCTGTCAGAGCGGGGCGATCATGGCCGGATGCAGCGATGCGCAGATCGAAGCGGCCAAGTGCTTCGGGCTGAATATGGGCATTGCCTTCCAGCTGGTGGACGACGCTATGGATTACGCCGCGTCTCCGACCCAGTCCGGAAAGCCCCTGGGAGGGGACTTACGGGAGGGCAAGCTGACCCTGCCCCTGATTTTCTTCCTCAATACCCTGGACCAGGATGTCAAGGCCGGGATATTGGCCAGGATCAAGGATTACACCCTGGCCGATTCTGAACAGCAGTGGATCCTGCGCCGCATCCAGGATCTTGGCCTGAGCCAGAAGGCCAGGGAAGAGGCCGATACCTTTCTGCACACCGCCAGAGAGGCCCTCTCCGTCTTTCCGTCCTCTCCGGAGCGCGATCTCTTGACCCAGAGCCTGGAGTTCATTCGGGACCGCTGGGAATAGCCAGAAAGTTCAGCTCCGGCATATGCTGCAGCTCGCCGCAGTCATACAGCTTGCGGTAAAAAAGGCGCAGCCCCTCCTGTTCCCTGGGGCCGAAATCATAGACCAACCCGTTGAAGTAGGAAACAAGGTCCGGATAGGTCAAAATGCCCTGTTCACTGACCAGGCGGGCGAAAAAGGGAATGCGTTTCACTCCCCAGTCCTTGGCCGCAAGGAGCTGCCGGCATCCGCAGGCCAGGGCGGCTTCTTCCCGGCTGGTGCCCGCTTTCCGCCCGACCCAGACCCCAAAGATAAAGGGCAGGCCGGTCCACTCCAGCCATGCCTGCCCCAGGTCCAGGCGATAGGGAAACTCCGGGTGATCGCGCAGCCGCAGGGCCTCGTCGCCGATGGCCAGGAAGGCGGTCGGCGGATCGTTGGCTTGGAGCCTGGCAGTAATGTCCCCGGTCTCGTATTCGACCTCAAGTCCCATGTGCTCGCGGACCAGGAGACGGAGCAGGGCTGCCGAGGTATGGCTCTGGGAGCTGAGCAAAATGCGGCGGCCCTGGAGGGAAGACCAGGGAACACTGCTGAGCAGGAGAACGCTCTGAACCGGTCCCTGGCTGCCAATGGCTACCCGGGGCAGGAGGAGGTAGTCTTCAAAGTGTCGGCCGTATTCGATGCTCGAGGCCGCGCTCATATCCAGCTCCCCGGCCTTGATCCGGGTGTTCAGATCCGCCGGAGGGCCGGAGGTAAAGACAAAGTCATGGGCCACATACCCATGGTCCAAGGCGTAGTAGATGGGCAAAACGTTCAAGTAGCTGATCTTGCCCATGCGAATGGGCGTGCTGGGGCCTGAACCGGAAAGTGGGTCGGAATGCATAGCAGTCATACCAATGGGTTGGAGAAAGGTTTCGGCGTCAACAGATGGAGAATGGATCTGGTTTGTAACACAGTTCCCGGATCAGACCAGTGCATAGTCCATCCGGCGCTGCCTGGGCTCAAACCCCGCCGCCTGAATGACCTCCTGCATCGTGGCTTCGCTCATCCGAAAGCTTACCCCGGATGCAGCGACCACGTTTTCTTCAATCATGGTCGATCCGAAGTCGTTGGCCCCAAAGAACAGTCCGAGCTGTCCGATTTTGGCCCCCATGGTCACCCAGGAGACCTGGAGGTTGGGGATATTGTCCAAAACCATGCGGGACAGGGCCAGAAGACGCAGATACTCGATGCTGGTGGCCTTGCGGGCTGACAGGGCGGTGTTGTCCGGCTGAAAGGTCCAGGGGATGAAGGCGGTGAACCCCTTAGTTCTGTCCTGCTGATCCCTGAGGGCCAGGAGGTGATCGACCCGGTCCTCCAGGGTTTCCACATGCCCGAACATCATGGTGGCTGTGGTCAGAAGCCCTTTTGCATGGGCCAGGCCCATGACGTGAAGCCATTCCCCTGCGGTGCACTTGTTGGGCGCGATTCCCCTGCGCACCCGGTCGACCAGGATCTCCGCCCCTCCTCCGGGAATGGAGTTCAGCCCGGCCGAGATCAGCCGGTCCAGGACCTGTGAAGGGTGCAGCCCTGAGAGAGAGGCGAAGTGCATGATTTCCGGAGGGGAAAACCCATGGATGTGCAGGCCGGGAAACTGCTCCTTCACCGCAGTGAGCATCTGGGTATAGAAATCAATCCCCAGATCCGGGTGATGGCTGCCCTGGAGCAGGATCTGGGTGGCGCCAAGATCCATGGCCTCCCGGATCTTGGCGCTCAGTTCGGCAAACCCCAGGACGTATCCTCCGGCCTGCCCCGGTGCGCGGTAAAAGGCGCAGAACCGGCATCCACAGACGCATATATTGGAATAGTTGATGTTCCTGTCTACTACATAGGTGACCACGGGCTGGGGATGCATGCGGCGGCGAACGGCCTGAGCCGCAGCGGCCAATTGATGCAGATCGGCCCGGGTATACAGGTCCAGGGCCTGGTCCCGGGTGAGGCGTTCGCCGCGTGCAGCCCTCTGGAGCAGATCGCTGGAGGCAGATGCGTTCATCATTGTCCTCCTTGCACCGGGCTGAACAAGCCGTTTCGCTCCTGGGGGATGAGGCCGCAGCCGCGGATCATGTCTTCAAGCTCTTTTCGGGTCAGGACCTGGGGGGAGTCGGCACCGGCCATATGCCCTATCTTTTCCTCCACCACCGTCCCGTCAAGGTCGTTGGCCCCAAAGAACAGGGCCGCCTGGGCCTGTTTCAGTCCCAGCATGACCCAATAGCTTTTGATGTTGGGGATGTTGTCCAGCATAAGCCTGCACACGGCTATGGTCTTGAGCTCCTCGATGCCGGTGAGAGAGGTAATCCCTGTGAGCTGGTTGTTTTTAGTCTGAAAGGGGAGGGGAATGAAGCAGACGAATCCTCCGGTTTGGTCCTGCTGGGTGCGCAAGAGCTCCAGATGCTCCAGGCGGTCCCGGACGGTTTCCAGGTGCCCGAAAAGCATTGTACAGTTGGTCTTCAGGCCCAGGCTGTGGGCCAGGCCGGATATCTCCAGCCAGCGTTGTCCACTGATCTTTTCCGGACAGATCCGCCGCCGGACGTCTGGGGCGAATATCTCCGCTCCTCCCCCGGCCATCATGTCCAGGCCGGACTGACGCAGGCGAAGGAGGACCTCCCGGGGAGAGATGCCTTCCAGATTGGCGAAGTGCTCAATCTCCACCGGAGTGAAGCATTTAAGGATCACGTCCGGGCGCAGGGCACGGATGGTAGACAGCGCGGCTTCGTAGTAGTCCAGGCCCAGCCCGGGATGACAGCCCCCGACGATATGGATCTCGGTAAGGGGCATGTCGGACTGGGCCATGATCTTTTCCTTGATCTCTTCCAGACTGAGCTCAAAGGCCTGCTCCTGTCCCTGTTTGCGGTAGTAGGAACAAAACCGGCATTGGTTGACGCAGATATTTGTGTAGTTGATCTGCTGGTTGAGCACGTAGCTGGTTCCCAGGCCGTGCCTTTCGGTCCGGGCGGCGTGGGCCAGGGCTCCGACCAGGACCGGATCCGGACAGTCGAACAAGGCTTGTCCCTCATCCAGGGTCAGGCGCTCCCCGGCCCGGACTTTGTCCGCAATCGTGCTCAGGTTGTGCTGGCGCAGGGCTTGGTGTAAGGGCATGAATATCCTCTCAGATTACAAAGGGCTGTGATGTGTGTGCAGGGCTGCTCTCTACAAACAGAAGCGGTTTTATTACGGCATTATTTCCCCAATCCCTTGCGGATGAAGCGGATAAGGGTCTGCACATGTTCGTGGTCCGGGCCGGTCGGGATCATGGACGATGCTTCATCCCCATCGGGGGCAGACATGGCCTGAAAAAAGCGGTCCAGAAGAGTATCGATAAAAACCACGGACCATTCCGGGGAAAGGTCCGGGTCCAGCTCGGTGTTGGCCAGGCCCTGGTCAACCAACCCGGCCAAATAGGCCCTGGAAGCGGCTCTGACTTCAAGCAGGTACCCTGCCCGGCCGGGCAGGTGTTCATCCCGCAGGACGTGCATGTACAGGCGGTAGAACCCGGGGTTTTCCCGGACAAAGTCCAACCCGGATTGGACCACGATACGCAGCCGGGTGAAGAAATCCTTGTCCCGGGTGTGCTCCCGGATAAAGCGCAGATGCTGGGAAACAGCGCCCTTGGCCTGGGCAAAGACGTAGTCAAAAAGGCCTTGTTTTGTCCCGAAATATTGAAATATTGATCCCTTTGCGATTCCGAGGCGATTGACCAGCCGGTTGATGCTGGCCTGGTGGTACCCGTATGTGCCGAATTCAGCCACGGCCGCATCCAAAACAGCCTGTTGCTTTTCTGGTGCCGTTTTCAGAAAGGTAGGGCTTGGGTACTGGCTCAAAGGATCACCCCGGGACATGGTCGAAAAGGATCGCTGGCCTGCAATGACCAGCCGGTCATTGCAGAGCTTGTCACTGGGGCCAAGGCTTGTCAAGATGCAATCGTTCAGACCCCCTGAACACATAGGTCAAGATGCTCACGCAGCACATCGACCACCCGGAGGACGAGACACCATGACTCAGACCCTACAGCTCGGGATTTCCCCCTGCCCAAACGACACGTATATTTTTGCCCCCCTGCTTCAGGGGCGGATCGATCATCGCCCCTACAGATTGGAGGCCAGACTGGCGGACGTACAGGAGCTCAACAGCGCAGTCTGTGCCGGTGCGCTGGACGTGGCCAAGATCAGCATGGCGGTCTACCCCAAAATTCACGGGAGCTACCGTCTCTTGAGCTGCGGAGGGGCCCTGGGACGGGGCTGCGGTCCGCTTTTGGTTGCCCATGGTCCCAGCTCTGTTCAGGACTTGGGCTCGGCCAAGATCGCGGTTCCCGGGATGCTGACCACAGCCTGTATGCTCCTGCGGGCCCATGGTGGATTCCAGGGAGAGCTGCAGGTCATGCGCTACGACAGGATTATGTCCGCTGTAGCCCGGGGAGAAGTCCAGGCCGGAGTGATCATTCACGAAGGCCGGTTTACCTATCCCCAGCACGGACTGCATCTGGTCCTGGACCTCGGGGCCTGGTGGGAGCAGGCCACCGGACTGCCCATTCCCTTGGGAGGAATCGTGGCCCGGCGCAGCTTAGGGACGGACGTGGCGGCCTGGATGGAAGAAAAGATCCGGGCCAGCCTGGATTATGCCCGGGAACACGAAGCCGAGATCTGGCCATATATTCAAGCCCATGCCCAGGAAATGGAAGAGCGGATCATCCGGGAGCATATCCAGACCTTTGTGACGGATTTTTCCCGGGATATGGGACAGGACGGATGGGCCGCAGTGCGGGCGGTGTTTGCAAAGACAGGACAGAATCTGCCCCAGGAGCTGGGGTGAGGCCAGGATGAGGTCTATTCCCTGTCGTCCTCCGGGGACTGTTCTGGATATGCCCGGAGCATAAGTCCCGGCCGGAGGTCCGGATGGTCTGAGCGAAGGAGGCCCTCCTGACCGGAGTGCAGGGCATCTGCCGGGTCACCGGTCAGGGACTCCAGGCTGTAGACTGCCGGGGAGAGCTCCGGGCGCCTGAGGCCGGGGACCAGGATCTGCACCTTCCGGCCGGACTCCCATCTGTGCCTGAGGCTGATCCTCCACGTGTCCGGACCGTCCCTGCAAAGGATTTTGGCCAGGACCGGGGCCCTGGGCTGGGTCCGTTCAGGGGTGAACAGGCGTTTTCGCCTGCCGGGGAGGAAAAATCCGGTGCACAGGGGGCGGGTGGCCACCAGCTGCAGCTCCCGCCAATACAGCCCGGGCCGGAAGGTCTTGCGCCGAATGTCGGCCAGGGCGGTGGCGTAGATGTCCACAACCTGGGCCAGATACGAGCTGGTCTTCATCCGGCCTTCTATCTTCAGGCTGTCCATCCCGGCCTTGCTCAGCCAGGGCAGGAAGTCGATCAGGGCCAGATCCTCGCTGGCCAGCAGGGTTGTAAAAGCCTCGTCCTCCAAGGCCTCCCAGGTGGGTTCTCCGGTCCTTTGGGCTTCCTCCAGGAACACGCTCCTGTATTTGAAGCGGCAGGGCTGGGTGCACAGGCCCTGGTTGGCCGAGCGCCGGGTGAGGTGGGCGCTCATGTGGCAGCGTCCGGAGATGGCCATGCACATGGCCCCGTGAACAAAGGATTCGAGCTCGAGATCCGGAACCGCCCGTCGAATGGCGCGCACCGCCCTCAAGTCCAGCTCCCGGGCCAGGTTGACCCGGCTGGCGCCCTGATCCTGCCAGAAGGCGGCGGCGTGCGGGTTGGAGGTGTTGGCCTGGGTACTGATGTGGATGGGGATCCGGGGCAGGATTTTTCTGGCCAGCCGAATGACCCCGGGATCTGCGGCGATCAGGGCATCCACGCTCGTGCCCTCAAGGCCCTGCAGCTGTTCCTGGACCAGGGGAATCTGCTCCGGGTGGGGCAGGATGTTCAGGCAGTAGTAAATCCTACGGTTTTGGGCATGAGCGGTGTGCAGGGCCTGGTTCAGCTCTGCTGGCGAAAAGCCGGGGGTCTGGGCCCGAAGGTTGAGATCAGTCCCTCCCAGGTACACGGCGTCTGCACCGTAGGTCAGGGCTGTATCCAGCCGTTCCGGAGAGCCCGCTGGGGCCAGAAGCTCAGGGTACATGCTGCGGTGCTTCACCCGGTCTGCCTAATCTCCACCGGCAGGCCCTGCCGCCTTCGGGCAGCCTTCATTTTTTCCACCAGGCTGTAGGGCAGGTCAAGGTCCCCGCGGCCCCTTCCCAGGCTGATATCCGGCTTGATCCGGCCGTGAAAGTCCGATCCCCCGCTGAGCACGAGGTTCAGGTCCCGGGCCAGGGAGGCATACAGCCGGGTCTGCTCCGCAGTGTGCTCAGGGTAATACACCTCCAGGCCGTCCAGCCCCATGGCCTGCATGTGCTTCAGGTGCGCAGTGAACTCCTGGTTTGTCATGCGCAGGGAGTATGGATGGGCCAGGATCACCGTGGCCTGCTCCTGCTTCAGAATCGAAATTGCCTGCCCGGCCGAGAGCTTGACCTTGGGCACATAGGCCTGACCCGTGGAGCCGACAAACCGGGCAAAGGCCTGTTCAAGACTGTCGACCACGCCCTTGTGGACCAGGGTCTGGGCGATATGCGGCCTGCCGATGCTTTCCCCTTTGGCCTGTTCTTTGACTTCCCGGTCTGCAATGGATATACCCAGGGAACGCAGGGCGGCCATGATCCGTTCGTTGCGCTGCCTGCGCATATCCTGCAGCCAGGCCAGTGTCGCCTGGAGCTTTGGTGGTCGGACAGGTATCCACAGGCCCAAAAGATGCATGAAGCCTTTGGGGGACTGCACGTTTAGTTCACAACCCGGGATGACTTCCAGCCCCTGTTCCTGTCCTGCCAGGAGAGCCTGGTGCAGCCCGGAGACGGTGTCGTGATCCGTCAGGGCCAGGGCCCGCAGACCGGCCTTTTTGCCGGCCCGGACCAGCTCTTCCGGGGAGAGGCTGCCGTCGGATGCGGTGCTGTGGGTATGCAGATCGATTTCAGACATATCGGGCGTTCGTATTCGTTCAGGGGACCTATACGCGTACGGCTCTTCTTGTTTCCCCGGACGCATGTGGATATACGCTACCCTGGACTGCCTGGCAAGATGCAATGATCAAACCCTTGGAGGGAACATGGCATTAAACAAGGAGCTACTGGATATCCTGGTCTGCCCGGAATGCAAGGGGGATTTGGAACTGACCGCCCAGGAAGACGGCCTCATCTGCCGGTCCTGTGCAGTGGTCTATCCCATCCGGGACGAGATACCCATAATGCTTGTAGAAGAAGCTGTTGACCTGCAGAAGTGGCCGGAAGAGGGTCGGTAGCCGGCCTCCGGCAGGCAAAACCCACAAGGCCGGGGAATATTCGCACGCCGATTTCTGTTCTTGATCCACCTCCATATATTGACAGCCTGCCCAGAGTGCTTATTTATGCAAGTAACGCAGAATACCCGCAGGAGTCCGGAAATAAACAGGAGGTGGAAATTATGGTTCTCGATTTTACCAGCCTTTATGATTTTCCCCGGAATATAGAGAGAGTGTTTGATGAGTTGTGGCATCCTGTCAATCTGAGTCAGCGCAGGCTTGCCTATCCGCCGTTAAATATCAGCGAAGATGACAGCAATATTTATATCCGGGGTGAACTGCCGGGAATGAATATTGACGACATCGATGTCACCTTGTCCGATGAGAGCCTTATAATCAAAGGTGAACGCAAGACAGAGCCTGGACGCTATTTTCGGCAGGAGAGGCCCACAGGATCATTTCAGCGTATAGTGAATTTAAATGTGAAGATCGAACGGGACAAAGTAAGCGCGCGGATGAAGGATGGACTGCTGCAGATTACTTTGCCCAAGGCCGAGGAAATCAAACCCAAACAGATCAGCATCGAAACCGCCTAAGGGGGGAGAGGCCATGACTGAAATGACCACGAGCAGGGAATTGCCCCGTATCCGCCCGGCAGCAGATATTTTGCAGGAAAACGAGGCATTCTACATCCTCATGGATATGCCGGGAGTCAAGAGTGACGATCTGGTTATATCAGCGGACAAGAACACCTTGACCGTTGAGGCGGATACCTCCTACGAGCACAACCAGACAGAACGGTTCATCGAGAATGAGTTCGGAAATGTCCACTATATCCGCAAGTTCACCCTTTCCGACGCGGTGGATGCAAACAATATCAAGGCCAACCTGAAGAACGGACTGCTCAAGCTGCATCTGCCCAAGGCTGAAGAACTCAAGCCGCGGAAGATCGAAATCCAGCAAGACTGATCCCAGCCGGCGCAAGGCTGAAAACGAGACAGAAAGGCCGGGTCACACCCGGCCTTTCTGCGTTCACCGCACCAGGTGCACGCGCATACCTTACGAGCATGGAGATTATGTCCAAGAAACGAAAAAGACCGACCCCGGAAAGCCTCGCTGTGGCGGGGCATGGAGTGGATACCCACGCCCATTTGGATCTGCCGGAGCTCAAAGATGATGTCTCCCAGGTCCTGGGAAGGGCGGAGCAGACCGGCCTGGCCCATATCGGCAACGTGTTCCTCGGCCCCCAGGCCTATGAGCAGAATAAGGACCTGTTTGCCCATCGGCCCCAGGTGTTTTTCGTCCTGGGGGTTCATCCCCACGGGGCCCGGGATGCGGACCATGGATGTCTGGTCCGGATCCAGGAGGCAATAGAGGAGGATGACCGGATCAAGGCCGTGGGCGAGATCGGGCTGGACTATTACCGGGACCGCGCCCCCCGCAACCTGCAGCAGGATGCATTCCAGGCTCAACTGGAGCTGGCCAGGGACCTGGATCTTCCAGTGGTAATTCATTCCCGGGATGCCGAGGAGGATACCCTGCGCATCCTGGATCGGGCAGGGTATGCCCAGCGTCCATTGCTCTGGCACTGCTTTGGAGGCGGCCCGGACTTGGCGGCAGAGATCCTCAGCCGGGGGTGGCGGATATCCATACCTGGCACGGTGACCTATTCCAAAGCCACCGGGATCCAGGAAGCGGTGCGGACCATCCCCCGCTCCAGGATGGTTCTGGAGACGGACTGCCCGTTTTTGGCCCCGGAACCCTATCGGGGAAAGCGCAATGAACCGGCCATGACCATCTTTACCGCCTTGAAGGTGGCAGAGCTTACAGGGCAGGACCCAGTCCAGATATGGGAAGAGACCGGACAAAACGCCCGGGAGTTCTTCGACCTTACTTAGGTTTGAGGCCTGCTCCGGGCTCCAGGTCTCACCGGGAGTGCAGCCCGGCGTTAGCGGCCTGCAGCCTCTGGCTGAGCCCCTGGATCACCCGCCAGCTGAGCTCAGGATAGTCGGACACGATTTGGGGCAGAAGACGGGCTGGATAGGCTTCCAGGGTTGACCGGCCCAGGGAGCGGACAGTCGCTGTCCGGGGCTGGCCCAGGACAGCGGCCATCTCTCCGAAGAACTCTCCGGGCTGATCCAGGATGGAAAGGACGGTTCCCTGCCGGGAAACCTCCAGTCCCTGGTCGGTGGCAATTATCCGGTATACCTGGTCTGTTCTTTCCCCTTCCCGGATGACGGTCTCTCCGCGCTCAACGTTCAGAATCCGCCCCAGAAAAGCACGTTCGTTGTTTCCCCTGCCGGAAAAGCTTGATCGTTCCCATTCATAGTGGAGCTGTCTGGCCAGGCTGAACAGGACCCTCTCCGCCATTTGGGGGGCATCCAGCAGGGCCTCGGGGACGTGCTCCAGGGCAAAGGCGGCCAGGCGGCATTCATTCTCAGCCAGGGCGGTGCACGGGTGCAGGCAGTCCGGGGCGTAGGCACCGTCCAGCCCCAGGATGTGGCCGGCAGTGAGTCTGCCTCCGGACCAGCCGTTGCGCCACAGGCTGACCTCGCCGTGCAGCAGGTGATAGACGGCTTCTACGCGTTCATTCTGGGCAAAGATCCTATCTCCGGGTGAAACAGTGATGAACGACGGCTCAGGCATCTTTCTCTCCAAGCATGGTCTGCAGGTCCTGGTACCAGGATTGCAGCCGGTCCAGGTCTTCCTCGTCCAGGTTTTTGGCCCATTCTGGATCCTGAATCTTTTTTTTCAGCTCCTTGATCAACCGTTCCACATCGATCACAGAGTTGTATGTGGCAGCAGCAAAGTCCGCCTCACCGGTCTCCTTGGCAAAAACCTCCTCTACTTCCTGGCGGGGCTTGAGGAGCAGGCTCTCTTTCCACTGGGGAATGTGGACCTCAAAACCGATGCGGCTGCGTATGGCCTGGGCCAGGGCGGTGCTCGCCCTTTCCTCCCCATGGACCAGATACACCTTGGGATGATTGCGGAAGTGCCCGATCCAGGTCAAAAGGCCGCTTTGATCCGCATGGGCTGAAAATCCGCCAATAGTGAACACCTTGGCCCGGACTGATATGTTTTCGCCCAGGACCTTGACCTTCTTGGCTCCGTCCACAAGCATCCGGCCGGTACTCCCGGCGACCTGAAAGCCGACAATGACCACACTGCATCCTTGCCGCCACAGATTGTGCTTGAGATGGTGCACTATGCGCCCGGCGGTGCACATGCCATTGCCGGCGATAATAATCGCCGGGCCCTGTCTGGCGTTCAGGTCCATTGATTCCTGAGTGGAGGAGGTGAAGGTCAGGTCCGGGAGGTCAAAAGGGTCCACCCCCCTGCTGACCAGGGCCCGGGCATCCTGGTCGTAATCCCTGGGATTTTGTCGGAAGATCTCAGTGGCCTTGATCGCCAGGGGACTGTCCAGAAAGACCGGGATGTCCGGAAGACGGCCCTGGCGGTGAAATTCGCCCAGGATATACAGGATCTCCTGGGTCCGCTCCACGGCAAAGGCCGGAATGAGCACCTTTTCACCGGCCCGGGCGCTGTACATGATGGCCTGGAGCAGTTCTTCCTTGCTCTGGTCAAAGGACCGGTGATTGCGGTCCCCATAGGTTGACTCCACAAACAGGTGGTCGGCATTCAAGATCTGATGGGGATCCTGGACAATGAGCTGGTCTTCCTGTCCCAGGTCTCCGGAAAAGATGACCTTCATCTCCTCATCCTGGTCCCTGGTCCACAGCTCGACAATGGAAGATCCGAGGATGTGCCCGGCGTTGCGGAATCTGACCTGCAGATCGGGTTCAAGCTCAATCATCTCGTCCCGCTGCACCGGATGGATATATTCCATGACCTTTTCCGCATCCTCTTGGGTGTACAGCGGATCCACCGGGGCAAGGCCCTGGCGTTTTCTCTTCTTCGATTCCCATTCAGCCTGCATCTCCTGGATATGGGCGGAGTCCAGGAGCATGATCCGGCACAGCTCAGCGGTGGGATGGGTGGTCAAAATTCTGCCCCGGAATCCGTCTTTGACCAGTTTGGGAATCCGGCCGCTGTGGTCGATATGGGCATGGGTCAAGAGCAAGGCATCGATGCCTGCCGGATCAAAGTCCCAGTCCGACCAGTTCCGGCGTTCGATCTTTTTCGGGCCCTGGAAGAGGCCGCAGTCCACAAGGTATTTCTTGCCGGAGTCGGTCCGGAGTAGGAAGTTGGAGCCGGTGACGGTTTGGGTGGCTCCCAGACAGGTCACTTTGAGCATACGGCCTCGCTTACTAATGGGTGCGAAATGTTCTTTACATTACGCTCCCATGATTTGTCCCACCTAACTTAGCTGAAACTCACCTGATCATGGGGTGGCAAAGGCAAAGGAGCTGCCGGGGACCGGCAGCCTCTCCACGTGCATTTCATCCTCCATCCGGCGCACAAAGTCCTCCACTTCCTGCAGCTGGCCCGGAGCAAAGCTCAGTCTGATCGCTGCCTCGAATCTGTCCACCACGGTCATCAGGGCCAGGTTGTGCTCGCCTTCCAGCATGAACTTGAAAAAGGCGATTTCCCGCCGGGGGATGCGGATGTACATGCGTTGCGACCATGTGGGGGGCGGGGGCGGAACGGCGGACTTCTTCACAGGACTTCGGCCCCGTCTTCGGTGACCACCACCATGTGTTCCCAGCGGATCCCGCCCCATTCGGGGTAGTACAGCCCTGGCTCTATTGTAATGACCATGCCGGGCAGGAGCACACCCTGGGCCTTGGGGCCCAGCCCGGGGTACTCATGGGTCTCCAGACCGATGCCGTGCCCCAGGGCATGGGTGAAATATTCGGCAACACCATGCTGGTCAAAGTAGGCCCAGGCCGTTTGGTAGAGATCCTTGATCTCCATCCCCGGCCTGACCGCGGAGATAGCCTTGTGCTGAGCGCCCTGGACCAGGTCCAGGGTACGCTGGAATCGATCGCTTGGTTTGGATCCCGCCCAGAAGGTCCGGGTCTGGTCGGAGCAGTACTCCTGACAGCGCCCGCCGACATCGACCAGGAGCAGGCAGTCGGAACTGAGCTGATCGGGGCCCGGGATGGAATGAGGCAGGGCCGCGTTCTGATTCACGGCCACAATGGGCGAAAAAGCCAGTTCGCTGGCCCCGTTTTCCCGGAAGCAGCGCTCGATGCGCCAGGCCAGCTCCTGCTCGGTCCGCCCGGGCTCCAGCCAGGAGGGCAGGGAGGAAAAAACATGATGATTCAAGGTGCAGGAGGCGCGCATGTGCTCCAGCTCGACCTCATCCTTTACTGTCCGCAGCTCTTCTGTCAGCCCCACATGGGGGATGAGGTCCAGCTTGGTATTCAGGGCGGCAAAGAGCTCGTGGCTCATGATCCTGGTTTCAAACCCGATCCTGGCATAGGGCTGCTTGCCCAGGAACTCGGCCAGGGCCGGGGTCCTTTTGTTGCGGTAGATGAAGATATCCTCTTCCGGCCACAGACGTCTGGCCGCATCCAGATATCTGGGATCGGTGCAGAGCCGGTCCTTGCCATCTGCCGCGACGACCAGGGCGCCGGCGCTTTCGTTGCACTGGGGATCGTGGAGCTCAAAGCCGCTTAAATAATAACGGTTGGCCGGGTGGAGGACCAGGTAGGCATCCAGTCCCTGCTCGACCAGCTTTGCCCGCAGCTTCTCCCTTCGCTGCTCATAGATATCAGGCATGCTCTCTCCTTCATAATCGGCATTATGGGGCATCCTACGCCAGGCCCGGAAGAGGGTCAAACCGGTTGGAGGCCGGGGCAGCATTGTGTACAAGGTTCTTCGACGTAGGCTGTGGATTTTTGGAGTTCGCCATCTCTTATGCATGCAATTCCACTTCCAGTTTCAAAGAGCCTTCAACAGCCGGATTGTTGCCCGGCATTGCCGCCGCAGGGAAGATATGCTTATATGATGCGGCAAATTGACCTGTCATGATATCAGCAACAGGGAGGAGAGGGCATGTCTGTACGGCTGAAGCTGATTCTGGGAATCATGGGGATCGCCTTTCTGGCTTCCGGGGCGACCGGGTCGTATTTTTACTGGCAGGCCAAGGCATCCATGCTGACATCCATCAAGCAGCAGCTGAAAGCCTCGGCGGTGGTGGGGTCCAAGCTTGTGGACGGTTCCCGGGTGGAGAAGCTGCGTGGGCCGGAGCAAAGCTCGACCCAGGCCTACAAGGACCTGCAGAATCTGATGGGCAATCTGGCCCAGTCCACCCCGGAATTCTTGTATGCCTATATCATGCGCATCCGGGACGGAAAGGTCAGATTTGTAGTCGATTCCCCGCCCAGCGACGATGACGGAGACGGGAAGATCTCGGCGGATGAGATGCCGGCCCCTATCGGCGAGCCGTATCCAAACCCGCCCCGGGAGCTGCTCCAGGGCTTTGCCAGGCCCTCGGTGGATCCCGAGCCGTGGAAGGATAAATGGGGCTGGGCCATGTCCGGATATGCACCCATCACCACGGAGTCCGGCCGACAGGTCGGCCTCCTGGGCATCGACATGTCGGCCAACCGCATCCGGGACAAGCTGACAGAGATTCAGCGGGCGGGGGTAATCTCTCTGGGCTTGGCCCTGAGCCTGGCCTTGATCATGACCTGGATCCTGTCCAGGCAAATCCTTCATCCGGTGCGCTCCCTGCATGCAGCCATGCGGGCGGTGGGCAACGGAGATTTGGGACAGCGGCTTCCTGTGGGCCGCAAGGATGAGTTCGGGCAGTTGATGCAGCTGTTTAATCAAATGATACAGGCCCTGAGGGAAAAGGATCTGCTGAAGAGGAGTCTGGGCAAGGTCTTGCCTCCCTCGGTGACCCAGAGGCTGCAGGCCGGCGAGCTCCAGCTGGGTGGAGAGGTGGTCGAGGCCAGCATCCTGTTTTGCGATCTGAGGAACTTCACTGCCTTGAGCACCAAGCTGCCGCCGCACCTCCTGGTCAGTCTGCTCAATGAGTACTTTACCCGCATGGTCCGGGAAGCGGAGTTCAGGGGCGGGATGGTGGACAAGTTCGTGGGCGATTCCCTGATGGTTGTGTTTGAGCATTCTTCCGAAAGGAGGTCCGGAGGCGGGGACAGCAGGGAAGGGAATAGCGGCGGCAGCGATGCGGATCGAGCGGTGGAAGCGGCCTTGGCCATGATCGAAGAGTGCGACAGGCTGAACGAGAAGCAGCGTCTGGAAGGAGATTTCGCCTTGCAGAACTCCATCGGGCTGCACCGGGGCCCGGTTGTGGCCGGAAATATCGGCAGCCCGGAACGCATGGAGTACACCTGCATTGGTGACGCGGTCAATGTGGCGGCCAGGCTGGAGAAAGGCACCCGGGAGCTGCAGACCCGTCTGGCTATATCCAAAGAGTTCCATTCCCGGTTGACCACCACCTCAGCCCGGTTCCGCCAGGTGGGGGACGTGCAGCTCAAGGGCAGGGATGACGCGGTGGGAGTATTGGTCCTGGATGCTTGACAAGAGCTGCATTTCCAGCAAAGGGTGGCGTGACCTTATCCAAGGCAAATGACGATTGAGCACGTACCTGGAGGTGGATGTGAGCCAGAACGATTTTCACGGGACCACGATCCTGGCGGTCAAAACCCCGACCGGGGTGGCCATGGCTGGAGACGGGCAGGTGACAATGGGCCAGGCCGTGGTTTTAAAACACAAGGCTTTAAAAGTCAGACGGATGTATAAAGACAGGATCCTGGCCGGTTTTGCCGGAGCCACGGCCGATGCCTTCACCCTTTTTGAGCGGTTCGAGTCCAAGCTGGAGGCCTTCAGCGGCAATCTCCTCCGGGCCAGCGTGGAGTTGGCCAAGGACTGGCGCACGGACAAGTACCTGCGTAGGCTGGAGGCTCTGCTGGTTGTGGCCGACAAGAGTACGGTCCTGGTCCTGACTGGAACAGGAGACGTCATAGAGCCGGACGACGGGATTGTGGGTATTGGTTCCGGCGGGCCGTACGCCCAGGCTGCGGCCAAGGCATTGGTTGAACATACCCAGATGTCCGGGCGGGATATTGCGGAAAAGTCCATGCTCATCGCAGCCCAGATGTGTGTGTACACCAACGATCAATTCACTATTGAAGAGGTAGCATAGAGTATGCAGGCAACACTGACTCCGCCGCAGATAGTGGCTGAACTGAATAAATTTATTGTCGGCCAGGAAGATGCCAAGCGGATGGTGGCCATCGCCCTCCGCAATCGCTGGCGCCGCAGGCAGCTGGATCCGGAGCTCCAGGAAGAGGTGGCTCCCAAGAACATCATCATGATCGGTCCCACCGGGGTAGGCAAGACGGAAATAGCCCGCCGGCTGGCCAAGCTTGCCGGCTCCCCCTTCTTCAAGGTGGAGGCCTCCAAGTTCACCGAGGTGGGGTACGTGGGCCGGGATGTGGAATCCATGATCCGGGACCTGATGGAGATCGGGGTGAACATGGTCCGGCAGGAGGAAACGGACAAGGTCCGGGAAAAGGCTGCCCAGCAGGCTGAGGAATCCCTGCTGGATCTCTTGCTGCCCAACTCCAGGAGCAAGGGGTCGGCGGTCTCGGCCCAGGATGCGGACCCGGAGACCGGGCAGGAGCCGGAAAATCCGACCCGGGAGAAGTTCCGCCAGCTGTGGAGGGATGGGAAGCTGAACGACCGAATGGTGGAGGTGGAGGTAGAAGGTCAGGGGATGCAGATGGGCATGATGGCCATGCCCGGAATGGAAGACATGGAAATGCAGTTCCGGGACATGTTCAGCCGAATGTTTCCCAAGAAGAAAAAGACCAGAAAGATGAAGACCGTGGATGCCTACGAGCACCTGGTCCAGCAGGAATCGGAGCGGCTCATCGATCAGGACAAGGTGGTGGAGCTGGCCAAGGAGCGGGTGGAGCAAAGTGGAATCATCTTCCTGGACGAGCTGGACAAGGTCTGTGCCTCCCAAAGCGGCAGCCAGCAGACCGACATCTCCAGGGAAGGCGTGCAGCGGGATCTTTTGCCGGTTGTGGAAGGATGCGTGGTGAACACCAAGTACGGCATGCTGCGCACCGACCACATACTGTTCATCGCCGCCGGGGCGTTTCACTATTCCAAGCCCTCGGATCTCATTCCCGAGCTGCAGGGCCGTTTCCCTCTGCGGGTGGAGCTCGGTCCATTGCAGCAGCAGGAGTTCTATCAGATCCTGACCGAGCCCCAGAATTCTCTGACCGTTCAATACCGGGCCCTGCTGGAAACCGAAGGGCTGGAGGTGGAGTTCCATCCGGAAGGGCTGTGGGAGCTTGCTTCCTATGCCCAGCGGATCAATGAGGAAACCGAGAACATCGGGGCCAGACGCCTGTATACCCTGCTGGAAAAGGTGCTGCACGAGCTCTCCTTTTCCGCAGCCGAGCAGGAGGGGGAGAAGGTGGTCATCGATGCCCACTACGTCCAGGATCAGCTCAAGGATATTGAAGAAAACCGGGACTTGAGCCGGTATATCCTGTAGGGAGCATGGACGCACCTTATTGTGATGCATTCCTGTCTGTCTCGGACCACTAAAGAACGGAGAAAATATGCTTGAAGCCATCCGCAATAATGCCCAGTCCTGGGGGGTCAAGCTCCTGTTTGCCATCATCGTCCTGGTTTTTGTCTTCTGGGGGGTGGGCAGCTTCCGGGACTCAAAGCGCCAGGTGGTAGCCACGGTAGGGGATCAGGAAATCGGGATGCGGGAGTTCGTCCAGACCTATCAGCGTCAGGTGGAGACCCTTCGACGCCAGCGCGGCGAGGTGACCTCCCGGGACCTGCAGGAAATGGACCTCAAGCGCCAGGTCCTGGACCAGATGATCAATGAGCGCCTGATTCGGGCCAAGGCACAGGAGCTCGGGCTTTTTGTCGGCTCCGGCCAAGTGCGGACCAGGATCAGGGAAATGGGCGTTTTCCATGGGGACAACGCCACCTTTGATCCGCGCAGGTACCAGACCATGCTGCGGATGAACAATCTCAATCCGGCCCAGTTTGAATCCGATATCCGTATGGACCTGGTCAGCTCTTCTCTGCGCCAGGCGGTCGTGTCCCCGGTTCAGGTCCGGGAGGCGGAGGCCAGAGACATGTTCGACTATGTCCAGGCCAAGGCCCGGATCGATTACGTCCAGTTTCCGGTCCAGGATTACATGGACCAGGTCACAGTAGATGCAGAGGATGTCCAGGCCTACTACCAGGAGCACAAGAAGGATTACCAGGTGCCGGCCGCAATGCGTATGCAGGTCCTTAGAATCACCCCTGAGTCCCTGGCTGACAATCAGGAGATCAATGCGGAGGAAATTGCAGGCTACTACCAGGATCATCAAAAGCAGTTCTCCAGGCCGGAGCAGGTGAAGGCCAGGCATATTCTGGTCCAGGTGGGCGAGGATGCTGCCCAGGATGAGGTGGAGCAGGCCAGGCAGAAGATCGCCGAAGCCGTGGAGCGCCTGGAGCAGGGAGCGGAGTTCGCCCAGGTAGCCGGGGAGGTCTCCGAGGGGCCGAGCGCCGCAGAAGGGGGAGATCTGGGCTGGTTCGGCCGCGGGTCCATGGTCCAGGCCTTTGAAGATGCGGCTTTTGCCCTGCAGCCGGGCGAGATCAGCGAGCCGGTGCGGACCAGGTTCGGCTTTCATCTGATCAGGGTCGAGGACCGGCGGGAAGCAGGGGTGCAGCCCCTGGACCAGGTTCGGGAGGGGATCGAGCAGCGTCTGGCCGAGGACAAGGCCATGGGCCAGCTCGAGGACAAGCTGGATGAAGTGCTGCAGATTGTGCTCACATCACAGGATATGCACCAGGCTGCCGAGGCTGTGGGCCTGGAGGTGGAGGAGATGGGACCGTTCGGCTCACAGAATCCCCCGTCCGGGCTCGGGCTGAATCAGGAGCAGGTGCAGAGGCTGATGGAGATGAATGCCGGGGAGATCACCGAGAGCCCGATCATGCTGGAGGACGGCTACCTGATGGTCAAGAAGACTGAGCATGAGCCGGCTCATGTCCCTGAGCTGAAAGAGATACAAGACCGGGTCCGCACTGCCTTTGCCCGGGATAAGGCCAAGGAGCTGGCACACAGTGCTGCCCAGGACGCCCTGCACAAGCTTGGGCAGGAGGCAACGGTCCAGGAGCTGGGGCTGCAGACGACGTCCAGCCGGCAGTTCACCAGACGCGGGGCCATTCCCGGGCTGGGCAAAAACCAGGACCTGGCCCGGGATGCCTTTGCAGCAGACCCTGGAAAGTGGCTGCAGCAGCCGTACTTTTTGGCTCAGGCATGGGTTGTGGCCAGGCTGGCCGAGATCACGCCCCCGGAGGACGCGGCCTGGGAAGAACAAAAGGACTTCTGGGTGGAGAATGTGCGCCGGATGAAGCGGCAGACCCTGTTCCAGGCCTACTTGCAGGGGCTCAGGGAAGATGCCGAGATCTCGATTCTCGCTCCGGAGGCCTTAGAGTATTCCTGATCTTGACACGGCGTGCGCGGGGGGCTATGTTTCCTTCTTTGCCTTGTTCCAGGACAGTGATCTGGAACCACAGACCATAAGGAGAGCACGATGAACAGAAAGTTTGAGACCCTGCTGTTGTTCAGCCCGGACATCGGGTCCGAGGAGAGGCAGCAGGTTTTGGACGACGTGAGCCGGGTAGTGGGCGAATACTCCGGCCAGGTAGCGGAAGTTGACGACTGGGGCAAGCGGACGCTGGCCTATCCGGTCCAGAAGCACACCCGGGGGCACTATGTCCGTTTGGTCTACGGCGCGCTTGGATCAGCCGTCGCGGAGATAGAGCGCAGGATCCGGATTGCGGACGGTGTGCTCAAGTTCATGACCGTCAAGCTTGCCGACGAATTCCAACCGGTCGAGGAGGCCTAGCCCATGGCATTCAAGTTTACACCCCGGAAGAAGTACTGCCGGTTTTGTGCAGACAAGAACCTTCCTCTGGACTACAAGCGGCCTGATATCCTCCAGGATTTTGTCACCGAGCGGGGAAAGATCATCGCCCGGCGGATTACAGGCACCTGCGCCAAGCATCAGCGCAAACTGACGACGGAGATCAAGCGGGCCAGGCAAATGGCCCTTATGTACTACACTGCTGTTCACAGCTCAGAGGTCAAGAAAAAGACCGTGTAGGAGAGGATATGGAGGTCATTTTACGCACAGACATGGAAAATCTCGGCAAGCTGGGAGATGTGGTCAAGGTCAAGCCTGGGTATGCCCGGAACTATCTGATACCCAAGGAGCTGGCCATGCAGGCTACGCCCAGCAACCTGAAGGTCTTTGAACAGCAGCGCCGCAAACTGCAGGAAAAGCTGGACAAGGCCCGGGCCGAGGCCGAAAGCCTGGCCGGGAGGCTGGAAGAGACTGTCATTACTATTCCGGTTCGAGTCGGCGAGAGCGACAAGCTCTATGGCTCTGTGACCAGCGCCATGATCTCCGAGGCCTTGGCCCAGCAGGGTCTGGAGGTGGACAAGAAGGACATCGAGCTGGACAATCCCATCCGGAGCCTGGGCGAGCATCAGGTGCCGGTCAAGCTGTACTCTGGAGTGCGGCCTGAACTCAAGGTGAATGTGGTTCGGCATGGCGAAGAATCAGCCAGCAGCGGGGAAGGGGAGTAAGCGTACAGAGCACGATTCACAGGGTGCAAGCTCCCTGTCCCGGGTCAATGCCGACCTGGTAGGAAAGATCCCCCCCCAAAACATCGAAGCGGAACAGGCTGTTTTGGGGGGGGTTTTTTTACGCAACTCCCTCCTGCACACGTTGATCGACATCCTGCGGGCCGAGGACTTCTACTCCCCGGTGCATCGGATCATCTACCAGATCTTTCTGGATCTGTACCGGACCAATGTGCCCATTGATCTGGTTACTGTCGCAGATGAGCTTCAGAAGCGGGGCAAGCTGGACGATGTCGGCGGCGCCGTCTATCTGACCTCCCTGACCGAGTCCGTGGCCAGCGCGGCCAATGCTATGAGCTATGCCGGGATTGTCCGGGACAAGGCCGTGCGCAGGGAACTCATCCACGAGTCAGCCTCCATCATCTCCGAGGCCTTTGAGTCCTCCGACACTACAGAGTCCATCCTGGACCGGGCCGAGCAGCACATCTTCGGCATATCCGAGGGCCGGGTCAGGCCTGGATTCAAGATGAGCAAGGAGCTGGTCAACCAGGTCTTTGAGTACCTGGAGACCAGGTTCGAGCAGCGGGAGCTGATCACCGGGGTCCCCACCGGATACCACCAATTCGACGAAATAACCGCCGGCCTGCAGCGGACCGACTTGATCATTGTCGCCGGCCGGCCCAGCATGGGCAAGACGGCCTTCGGCCTGAACATCGCCATGCGCTCGGCCATTATGCACGAGGTCCCGGTGGCCATCTTTTCCCTGGAGATGTCCATGGAGCAGCTTATGATGCGTATGCTCTGCGCCTGGGGCAAGGTGGACTTGAGCCGTATGCGCAGCGGCTTTCTCCAGGACGAGGACTGGGCCCGCCTGTATCAGGCGGCTGAGGCCCTGTCCCAGGCCTCCATTGCCATTGACGACACTCCCTCTCTTGATCCCATGGAGCTTCGGGCCAGATGCCGAAGGATGAAGGGCGAAACCGGGCTTGGCCTGGTGGTCGTGGACTATCTGCAGCTGATGCACACCAGCCAGCGCAAGGACTCCAGAGAGCAGGAGATTTCCCATATATCCAGGAACTTGAAGTCTCTGGCCAAGGAGATCGATGTCCCGGTCGTGGCCCTGGCCCAGCTGAACCGCAAGGTGGAGGAACGGACCAACAAGCGGCCCATGCTTTCCGATCTTCGCGAGTCAGGGGCCATTGAGCAGGATGCGGACCTGATCGTGTTTTTGTACCGCGACGACGTGTACAATACCAGGGAGGACAACCCGGAAAAGGGCGTGGCCGAGATCATCGTTGGCAAACAGCGAAACGGACCGGTCGGAGTGGCCAAGCTGAAGTACTTCAGCTCCTGCACCGCGTTTGAGAACCTGGCGGCCATCCCTGAGCCCTCGGAGCAAGGCGGGATGGAGGAGTAGAGGTCAGTAGTGGGTGGACGGTGGACTGTGTGCCCACTTTCGGCCCGGTATTTTCTAA
>NZ_JIAK01000022.1 GCF_000620765.1 Desulfovermiculus halophilus DSM 18834 | reverse complement strand
ATAACTATCCTGGCATATCATCTCTTGCATATGATCCAGTATCATCTGCATCAGGCCGGGATCCATCATCGCTGGTCAACGATCAGATCATGGCTTGGCACTCATTGCATTTTGACCACCAGTCTGCCCCGGGAACAAGGTGGTGTTGTGCATGTACGGCATTGTACAACAGCTACTCTGCATCAATCCGAGGTGTATTCAGCTCTGGGCATACGAAGCGTTCCGCTCAAGCCAAGGAAGACGATAACGCAATAAATGTAGTGACCATAAAATTAAGTGATTTTAAGACAACTCACCGTTTTGACTGACAGTCTTGTCGCCGCCCCCATAAACGTGGGTTAAGGGTCCTGCAGGAGCAGGAGATCGAGCCGGTTGGAGCCGCCTCCCCGATGTCCGTCAATGTCCGGGGCATAGCCGCCACCCACACCAACCTGGACCAGGCGGTTCAGGAAGGGCGCTTTCGCCAGGATCTATACTACCGCTTAAGCGTTGTCCCCTTGACCATTCCCCCTTTGCGGGAACGGCCCGAAGACATTCCGGCCTTGGTCAACACCTTTATCATGATGTACAATCGAGGAGTCAAGTTTGGGGTCCAACGCTTCTCAGCCCAGGCTATGCAGGCTCTGCAGACCTATCCCTGGCCGGGCAATGTCCGGGAGCTGGAAAACCTGGTTCAGCGCATGTGCATCCTGCACTGCGAACATACCGTCCAGTCCGGGGACCTGCCCCCCAAATACAGAGGCTTCCGCCGTTCGGATCAGCCCCCGTCCATCACCTCGAGCACGCAGAACATGGGCAGTCTGGACTTCTACTCCCGGATGAGCGAGCTTGAAGATCAGCTTATCCTGCATGCCCTCCGCCGCTCCAGGGGAAACAAGAAGATGGCGGCCCAGATCCTGAATATGAAGCGGACCACTCTGCTGGAAAAGATCAAGAAGAAAAAACTGGGGCCCGTCCTGGAAGAGATGCTGAAAAAGAACGCTTCAACCCAAGGCAACTGTCAACCCGGCTGAGACCTCCCACCGGAAGAGGCCCTTGGACCCAGGAGATAAAAAAAACGGGATCCCGAAGGATCCCGTTAGGATGGGCAATGCAGGATTCGAACCTGCGGCCTCCAGCTCCGGAGGCTGGCGCTCTATCCGTCTGAGCTAATTGCCCGAAAGAAGACATCTCTATCCCAAGGCGTGTTCGTTGTCAATACGCAGATCATCCGAGGCCAAATCCGACTTCTCAGAGCTTGCTCATTGACCTCCTTTTCTCTATCCTCTCCTGTGTTCACAGCAGCCTGCATAACAACCCCGCAACTGGATTTTCATGTCTTCCTCGGCTCAATCTTCCGGCTCAAAACGGATTCTCCTGGCCATCACCGGAGCAAGCGGCGCCCCCTATGCCCTGTCCCTGCTTCAGGTTCTTGCAGAGCATCCGCGCATCGACCTTCACGTCATCATTTCCCCTGCAGCAGAAACCATCCTGGAGCTTGAATCTGGGACCAAGCTTGAGGACCTGCCCTTAAACGGATATACGCTCCACGATTGCATGGACATTGCCGCCCCTCCAGCCAGCGGATCCTGGCTCCATCAGGGCATGATCGTCTGTCCCTGCTCCATGGCCAGCCTGGCCAATATCCGGCATGGGACCGGACGCAATCTCATCCATCGAGCCGCTGATGTCACCCTGAAGGAAAAGCTCCCTTTGATAGTGGTCCCCAGGGAAACCCCTCTGAGCAGCATTCACCTGGAAAACATGCTTGGTCTGGACCGGGCCGGCGCGCGCATCGTTCCCGCCTCACCGGGCTTTTACCACTGCCCGGATACTATTCAGGATTTGATCAATCATCTTGTAGGGCGTATACTGGATCAGTTGGGGATCAGCCATGCACTGACCCCCCGCTGGGGAGACCTTTCCGGGCAACCGTCCCCCGGCCAGCAATCGTAAAATGACGTCATCGACAAGGAGGTGATGCGCATGTCCTCAAACACCCTGACCTGGCACGGCCATTCCAATTTTCAAATCACCACCCCCAATTGTTCCATCCTCATTGATCCCTGGTTCGAAGGCAATCCCTCGGCCTGTGTTGGATCTGATGCCTGCGCCCAGGTGGACCTGGTTCTTGTGACCCATGACCACGACGACCACATGGGCCAAGCCGTGGATATCTGCAAAGCCACCGGGGCCCATGTCGGGGCGGTGGTTGAAACCGCCGGCAAGCTCGTACACAGCGGGGTGCCTGAGGAGCAGATCGTAAACGGCATCGGCTTCAACATTGGCGGGACCGTGGAGTTCAAGGGAATCCAGGTAACCATGGTCCAGGCCTTCCACTCCTCGGCCACCGGCTGCCCAGTGGGATACATCCTGACCCTGGAAGACGGCTATTGCCTCTATCATGCCGGTGACACCGGGATCTTTTCCAGCATGGAGCTCTTTGGCAAGATGTTCTCCATCGATCTGGCCGTGCTGCCCATCGGCGGGATCTTCACCATGGATCCGCCCCAGGCGGCCATGGCCTGCAACTTGCTGCAATGCAAAAACGTATTGCCCATGCATTGGGGCTCGTTTCCGGTCCTGGAACAAAACACCGACCGCTTTGCCCGGGAGCTGCAGCAGGCCGGAGCCTCCGCCCGCCTGGTCAACCTGGAGCCCGGACAGAGCATGGAACTTTCGGCATGAACGGGCACCCCGATTTTGATGCCTTCTTCCACGGACCGGCCTTGGACCTGCTCCTGCAAAGCATTGACATGGCCCTGGAAGAGGACGGCCCGGACCTGACCTCCGAGGCCCTCTTTGCTCCGGATGAGATCCTGCAGGCCACAGTCGTGGCCAAGGCCGAAGGAGTCATTGCCGGCCTGCCCCTTGTTGCTTTGATCCTGGAAGGGGCAGGCCCTTCCGGATACGCGGCGGACATCGAGCTGCTGGTGTGTGAAGGCAGCCGGGTGACCTCCGGGCAAGAGCTTTGCCACCTGCGCGGCTCGGCTACGCTGCTGCTCAAGGCTGAGCGGGTGATCCTCAATTACCTGACCCATTTGTCCGGAATCGCCACCCTGACCGCTTCCTTTGTTCAGGCCTTGCAGGGAACACCGACCCGGCTCTTAGACACCCGCAAGACTCTGCCCGGCCTTCGATATCCCGAGAAATACGCCGTGCAGATCGGAGGGGGCCAAAACCATCGCTTGAACCTGAGCCAAATGCTCATGCTCAAGGACAACCACATCGATCAGGCCGGATCCATCACTGCGGCCGTGGAAAAGCTCCGGACCGCGTACCGGCCCTGCCCGCCCATCGAAGTCGAATGCCGGACCCAGGACCATGTCCGGGAAGCTGTCCAGGCCAAGGCGGATCGGATCATGCTGGACAACATGGATGAACGGGAGATCGCGGCCTGCCTGCCCCTGATCCCCCAGGGCATCGAGTCCGAGATCAGCGGGGGGGTCAGCCTGGAAAAGCTTCCCCTGCTCGGCTCTCTGGGAGCGGATTTCATCTCCATTGGCTGCCTGACCAACTCCGCTCCGGTTCTGGACCTGAGCATGCGGCTGCAGCTCCAGGCTGACGCGTAATCCAACAGGCCACAAACACCCGAACCTGAAAACGACCAACTCTTATGTTCGACACAGCTCCCCGCCACAAGGCATCAATCCTCGTCATCGGCTCCGGCATAGCCGGATGTACCACTGCCCTGGAACTGGCCCGGGCCGGACAGGAGGTCACCCTGGTCTCCTCCGGATCTGAACTGGGCAGCGGAAACTCGGTCCTGGCCCAGGGCGGTATTGTGTACCGCGGAGAAAAAGATTCGGCGGACAAACTGAAGAAGGACATCCTGACCGCCGGCTGGAATGTCAATTACCGCCGGGCGGTCCAGCATCTGGCCCGGCATGGGCCGGAGGCGGTGCGCGAGTTCCTTCTCGATTCCCTGCACATCCCCTTTGAACGGGATCAGCAGGACGTGTGCAAACTGACCAGGGAAGGGGGACACAGCGTCAACCGCATCCTGTACTGCGCAGACTACACCGGCAAGGCCATCATGGAGGGCCTGCACCGGGCCGTGGCCATGGAGCCGAACATCGACGTCCTGACCAATCGGATGGCCATTGATCTTCTGACCACCCATCACCACTCCACCAAGCTGGAGTTTCATTACCAGTTGGCCAACCAGTGCGTCGGCGCGTACTTCTACAATCTGCGCACCTCTCAGGTGGAGACCTTGATGGCAGACGTCACGGTCCTGGCCACCGGAGGTGTGGGGCAAGTATACGTGCACACCACCAATGCCCGCACATCCATCGGCTCCGGACTGAGCATGGGCTATCGCAGCGGGGTCAAAACCATGAACTGCGAATACATTCAGTTCCACCCCACCGCCCTGTTCCAGCGCGGCGGCCAGCAGTTCTTGATATCCGAGGCGGTTCGCGGCGAAGGGGCCCGGTTCATCCGCATGGACGGAACGCCCTTTATGAAGGAATACGATCCCCGCGGGGACCTGGCTCCCCGGGACGTGGTCACCAGGGCTATTGTTCAGGAGATGCTCAAGACCGGCGACGATTTCGTGTACCTGGATGCAGCCAATTTCGTATCCGGAGACATCGCCGGCCGGTTTCCCACCATATCCCAAAAATGCCTGGAGATTGGGGTGGACATGCGCAAAGATCCAATTCCAGTGGTCCCGGCCGCCCATTTTTTCTGCGGCGGCCTCCTGGTGGATCTTGAGGGCCGGACCACCCTGAACCGACTGTACGCCGTGGGCGAATGCAGCTGCACCGGGGTGCACGGGGCCAACCGCCTGGCCAGCACCTCCCTGCTCGAAGGCCTGCTCTGGGGCAGAAACGCGGCCAAATCCATCGCCTCCCGCATGAGGCGGAAGAACATGCTCAGCCAGAAGCTCATGCACTCCATCCCGGACTGGGCCAATCCTGGAAGCGAAGACAACGAAGACCCGGCCCTGATCGCCCAGGACTGGGCTCAGATCAAGAACACCATGTGGAACTACGTGGGCATTGTGCGCACCACGTCCAGGCTGAAACGGGCCCATCAGGACCTGCAGAATTTAAGCCTCCGTTTGCACGAGTTCTACAAGAACACCCCGATCAGCAAGCCGTTGCTCGAGCTCTTCCACGGCTGCCAGGCCTCGGTTGTCATCACCCGGGCTGCCCTGAAAAACACCCGCAGCCAGGGATGCCATTACCGGACCGAGGGATGATGCTTCTGAAACGCACCGGCTCAGGCCACAGCACCACAGAGGACTGGAGGATTTGCGCGGCTCTATCTTGATCATCACCTTGCTCATTATCAGCGTCCTGGTGGTCACGGTCACCGAGACCATGCGCCGGATGCAGGTGGAGCAGGCCAGTGCGGCCATTTACGTCTCAACCGCCCGGGGACGGGCCGTCAACCGTTCCGCTCAGGCCCTGGTCGCATACCTCCTGGCCCAGGACAGAAAAGACCCGGAGGACACCGGGAAGGGCACGGCCGACCATTACGGGGAGCCCTGGGCTCTGTTTCCGGATCAGGACCAGGTCGATCTTCCCCCTCTGCCGGACGGAGCACTGAATGCCACTGTGGTTGACGAGCAGGGCAAGTTTCCCATCAACTCCCTGGTCACCGAGGACGGGGCCTGGAGTGAACCGCACCGGCAGACCCTGGTCAATCTTTTGGGCAGTCCTCCCTTTTCCCTGCCCCGGGAAAAGCTCGAAATGATCATGCCCAGGATCAAGGACTGGCTGGACACTGACAGCAACCCCAGCGGAGTGCATGGGGCCGAGGCCGACACCTACGCCCTGGAAGAAGGCCGGATTTCCTGCCGCAACGGGCCGCTTCTTTTTGCCGGTGAGCTTGCGTTCATCCAGGACATGCCCGGAAAAATCTTCAAACAAACTGATGACCGGCCCGGACTCCTGGATCTCATAAGCGTGCACACCCGGGGGGCAATCAATATCAACACTGCCCGGCCGGAGATCCTGGCCGCCATGGTTAATCCGGACATCCCCAGGGAAACGGCCCGGGAGTTTGCCTCCACAATGGCCGCCTACCGCCGGGATCCCATGCATTACGACTTTCTTTCCGAACCGGACTGGTATCGAAACCGGATGGCCGGATACAACGACGTCCAGCTCCCGGCTGAGCTTGTGGCTGTTTCCAGTGATATCTACGCCTTGATGCTTAGAGCAGACATCGGCGGCATTCAGACCTCCAGGTATATTGTTCTCAGACGGAAGATCTCAAAGGGCACAATCACCTTTGATCCCGTGCACAAAGAAACGGAATAAGTGACACGATGATGGGTACGCGTATTCTGGGAATAGAGATCAGTGCCAGCCGCATAAGTGCAGCCGGCATATCCAGAGGGGGGAGGAGGCGGCGACTGGAAGAGACCTTTACCCTTGAGCTCGGGTCCTCCCATGAACCCGCCCAGGCCGCCTCTGTTCTGCACAACAGAATCGCTGCCCTAAACACGCCCTGCGACCAGGTGGTTTTAAGCTTCAACAACTGCCTGGCATTGTTTCAAAACCTGGTGTTTCCCTTTACCGATCTGGACAAGATCCGGGAAGTAGCCGGGTATGAATTGGAAAGCCGTCTTCCGTTGTCCCTGGCCGAGTACGCCTGGGATATCCTCCCCAGGGGGCCGGACCACAAGGGAGAGCAGCCGGTTATGGCTGTCCTGTACCCATTGGAGAGCATAAATTCCTGGATCCATGCCCTGCAGGAAATCGGCTTGAAGACGGCTCATGTCCACCTTCGCCCCACAGCCCTGGCCTCTTGGCTTGCTCGGCTCCCGGTTGATACAGACCCTGCCCCTGCATATGTCCTGATCGACGATGACTGCACCAATCTGACGTGGATGCCGGACGGTTTTCCGGCCTGTTTACGCTGTATCCCTGTCGGTCTGGGTGATATGCTCATTGAGCTTCAGAGCCAGGGGGTCCTTCCCCGGAATAATGATCAAGAAGCCCTTCCTGATCATTCTAAGCTTTCCATGGAAAACTGGACCGGGTCTCCGTCCTTTCAGTACCTCCTGCGTCAAATCCGGATGACCCTCATGACCGCCGACAGGCATGATCCGCCCCGGAACTTGGTCTCTCTTGGCTCACTCCAGACCAGAGACACCCTGAGTCAAGCCCTGGCCGCCGGCCTGGACCTGAAACTTTTGGATCCCTGGACAATCCAGGACCCTTCAGGTCTGCTCCCAGAGTGCCCCCTTTCCTGCCTCCCGGCCGCTGCTGCGGTCCGGGGCGGACTGGACAAGAAGGAACTGAACCTTCTGCGCAGCACACCCGCTCATGGGTCCGAATCGACCCTTTTCCGTCCCCATTTGCGCTTCATTGCCGTATCTCTGGCCGCCATCCTCATCTGTTGGGGAGGGGCCTTTGGTCTGGACATATTCCTGCACAAATCCCGACTCGAGACGCTCAACGCCAAAATCACCGACACCTTTAAGCAGAGTGTTCCGGATGCGCCGGACACTGTGCGTCCGGTACAATACACAAGCGTCATCCAATCCCGGCTCCGGGCCCTGCGGGGAGACGGTTCCGGGCAGGGGCGGCCTCCGGCCTCCGGGAGTCGGGTTCTGGAAACAGTCAGCCGCGCCCTGCCCTCTGGAGAAGGAATCCAGATCACCTTGCTGGCCATGGACGGCAGCAATGTCCGCATCAACGGCTCGGCTCCCAACTTCAAATCGGTTGACCGGATCAAAAACGCCTTGGAGAATTCAAGCTTGGTGAAAACAGCGAGCATAGACGGAGCAACTGTCAATCAAGACCAAAGCGGGGTCAGCTTCAACCTCCGCCTGCAACTGGAGGACGCCGGATGAGTGATAGGCAAAAAAAACGGCTCCTGTACTCTGCAGCTGCTGTGCTCCTGCTCGTTGGCCTTATCCAATGGGGGCTGATCCCTGCACAGCATTATCGGCAGGGGCTGAAACAGAGCCAGGAGCAGGCCCTGCACAGGCTGCAGGAACTAAGACAGCTCGGGGCCGAACTCAAGGAAGCCCAAAAGCGGTCCGAGGGTCCTCAAGAGCGTGGGCAAAAGCAAGAAGACTTTACCTTATTTTCTTTTTTGGAGAATCAAGCCACAAAAGATAATATAAAAGGCAGCGTGGAGTACATGCGCCCACTGACAGACGAACGAAACGACAGGTCTCAAGAGAAGGTCCAGATGCGCCTGGAACCCGTGCGCCTGGCCCGGCTGGCCACTTTTCTGGCCCATGTGGAACAGGCTCCGGAGGGGATATTTATCGAACGGATGACCATCCGCTCCCCGCGCCAGGAGCCGGGCCGGCTTCGAGTGGACCTGGTCTTTGCCACCTTTGTCTCCTAGGACGGAAGCATGCTCCTGCGTATCGATCTGAGCGTGCTGGCCTCCTTTACATTAGTCCCGGTTCTTGGACACAAGGAGTGGAATCGCATGCATAAGAGCTTGCCGTCTCTATTGAAAATGGGGCCCTACAAGATTGCGAATCCCAGCAAAAAGATACAGATATTGCAACCCAAACCGAACAGACGAATGCTCGACTCTCTTTTTTGCATATAACCCGCACCCTTTCGAGATATTATCCATCTCTATATGCATTTTTATGCACATCAGGCTGGATATGCTATGCAATATTTTGCATACTTGAAATTTAGTCTGATTTCTTTGAACCGTATTTCCAAACCTATCTTTTTTTTCAGGCAGTTGATACACACGTATCCTTTGCCTTTACAAATTATTTCTGCTTGGGATAGATTCAAATCTTGCACCCAAGTTAAGGATGCTCCGCACTTCATCAAAGGCTCAACTCCATGCTCTCAGGTCTTGCAATTTCTCCGGCCAGAATTGCATGCGTCATTCTCATGCTTTGTCCTTTTTTGGTTTCGGCCTGTGCAACACCCAAGGGTCGAATTTCAGAGGCGAGCTCCACCCAAATCTCCCGGCTGGAGCAGATAGCCCTGACTAAATACGCCCAACAGGATTATGATGTGGCCAGACGGATTCTCACCCAAGCCCTGGCTCAGACCCCGGACAGCGCCCGCCTGCATTTTCACCGGGCTCTATGCCATACCCAGCTCAAGCAAAATGCCAAGGCGCTCAAAGATTATGACCGGGCCCTGGACATCGACCCCCAGATGGTCCCCGCCCTGGTCAACAAGGCAAAGCTGCTCCTGGAACTGGACAACTCAGCCCAGGCAGTGGATATACTTCACCGGGCCGAGAGGCTTGATCCGGAGGATTCGAGGATAGCTTTCAATCTCGGCCAGGCCTTGACCCGGGAAGGAGACTTGAAACAAGCCCTGGACGCCTTTTCAGCCGCCATCGAGCTCGATCCATACATGCCCGAGGCCTTCAACAGCCGGGGTGTGGTCAGGCTGCGACTGGGTCGTGATCAGGACGCACTCAAAGACTTTTCCCAAGCAGCCATGCTCCAGGGAGACGTGCCCCTGTATCAGTTCAACCGTGGTCTGGCCCGGCAGGGACTGCGGGAGTACGACGGCGCTTTGGCCGACTATTCCCGAGCCCTGCGGCTGAACACCTCTTATATCCCGGCCTTGTACAACCGCGGTCTGCTTTATTTCAATCTGGGGCAGAAACAAAAGGCCTGCGCCGATTTGAGCCGGGCCTGCGAGCTCGGAGGGCCGTGCACGAGGTATGAACAGCTCCTCAAACACGGGGAATGCCACAAAATCGAGATCCCGGCCTATGAATAAGGCAGGCGAAAATGTCTTGAAGGGGGACTGCACAAAGTCGTCTTCCGTTCATTTGCGACAAACATTGAATGCATAACATATTGTTTTGACTGACCTTTGTCTGGCCTCTGATCTCTGACTTCTGACGTCTGATCTCTGACTTCTGACCTCTGATCTCTGACTATGCACACGTTTTTGTCCTTACTCTTCCCTGCCCAGCCCACGGCTCTCTATACATGGACTCGCACCATGCTGGTCCTGGGCATCTGCCTTTATTTTCTGACTACAGCGGTGAACTCCTGGATCGGACACGAACTGCAGCCCATTCCGGATACCCGGTTTGGAACACCCCCGGCCGGAAGCAGGGAAGCCACCGGAGAATCCGGAGATCAAAACACGGATGCAGTCGATATCCAAACTATCGTTCAACGCAACATCTTCGGGGGAAGCCCGATTGAACCTGCGGAAGGAGAAGGCGCGACCTCGGAAATGGATTTAAAAGATCTCCCCCTGGCCGAAAACATCAAACAATTTCGACTCATTGGAACTATCACCACCTCAGAAGACAACAGCTGGGCCATCATTGAAGACACCAAAAACAACCGGCAGGAGCTGAAGACCGTAGGGGACAGAATCAATGATGCCCGGATAACAGACATTGTACGCAACAACGTCATCGTCAACGCCGGCCAAGAAGATGCGGCTTTGTCCATTGACTACAAGGTGCGGGATAGACTGCAAGAGAGCTCAAACCAAAATTCGCCTTCCGCTGCCGAAACCGAGAACGGGCAGGAAGAGACGGTTGCCCTGGACCGGGAAGAGATCCGGGAGGCGGTCTCCGATCTCAGCGGAATCTTGGAACAGGCCGATCTCAGCCTGCATGGTAAAGACGGGACCTCAGTGGGAATGCAGATAAACAACATCCAGGAAGGCAGCTTCTTCGACCTCCTGCAGCTGAAAAACGGGGACGTCTTGGTCCGGACCAAAGATGCAGAGCTGACCAGTCCCCAAGGGGTGTTGGATTTGGTGCAGGAAGTTGAATCAGCAGACAGCGTACAGCTGCAGATTCAGCGAAACGGAGAGGAAAAGACCCTGCTCTACAGGCTGCGGTAAAACCAGCGCATGCAAGCCGCCCCATCCTAACGGAGAACACAGTCCCATGCCAAGACGTTTCATGCCAAACATGTCCTGGCCTTTCATTCTGAGTACAGCCATTTTCCTCGCCCTGGTATTTGTCCCGCCCTTGGCCCATACCGGACAGGCCCAGGAGCAGGCTCAGAATCAAAAGCGGGTGAACATGGACTTCGACCAGGTTGACCTCAAGGTCTTTATCAAGTTCATCAGCAACCTGACCGGCAAGAACTTTGTTGTCGACGACAAGGTCAAGGGCAAGGTGACCATCCTCTCTCCCAGTCCCTTGACCGTGGACGAGGCCTACAAGGTCTTCCAATCTGTTTTGGAAGTCCACGGTTTCACCACCATTCCCTCCGGGGATGTGATCAAGATCGTGCGCACTGTGGAGTCCAGGCAGAAGGACACTCCGCTGATCAGGGCGGCTCCATCCTCGGCAGACGACGAGGTCGTGACCAGGATTCTGCCCCTGGACCATTCCTCGGCCGCCGAACTGCGCAAGATCCTGGTTCCCATGGTCTCCAAGCAGGGCCTCGTGGTGGCCTATCCCCCGTCCGAGACCCTGATCATCATCGACTACGCCTCCAACGTAGAGCGCATCTCAAAAATCGTAAGCAATGTGGATACCCAAAGCTTTCGCGGACGCATCTCCTTTCTTCAGCTGGAACACGCCTCGGCCGAGAAAGTGGTTCAAAAGCTGAACACGCTTCTGGGCGCAGGCCAGGAAGGCAAGGAGGCCCTGCAAAATGGCCGGGTGGCCTTTGTTCCAGTTGAACGGACCAACTCCATTGTGGTCCTGGCCGATGCCGAGCATACACAAAGACTTCAGGACCTTGTGCGCAGAATGGATCAGCCCACTCCCCAAAACCTGGACAACATTCGGGTGGTGGCCCTGGAAAACGCTCAGGCTGACGCCCTGGCCCAGGTCTTGAGCCAGCTGGCCGGCAAATCCAGCGAGCAGGATGACCAGCAGGCGGTCATCTCCACAGACGTGTCCATAGTGGCTGACAAGCCCTCCAACAGCCTGGTCATCGTGGCCGAACCCAGGGAGTTCGACACCTTGATGCCCATTATTCAAAAGCTGGATCAACCGAGAAGACAGGTCTTTGTAGAAGCGGCCATCATCGAGGTCAGCAGCGACAAGACCTTCAATTTCGGGGTCAACTGGCAGGCCGGGACAGAGCTGGGCTCCGAGGACGGGGTGCTGTTCGGGACCGGGAACGGTCCGGTGGGCCAGAACGTGGACGACCTTCTCGGCCGGTTCGACTCAGATCCGGGCAACAGCGGGCTGAGCCTGGGCACCCTGGCCGTGCCCTTTACCTTCAACGGCGAAGAATACTTCAGTCTGGGAGCCTTCATCAACGCCTCCCAGACCGACAATGCAGTGCACATCATTTCCACCCCCCAGCTGATGACCATGGAGAATGAAGAGGCCACCGTGGTTATTGCCGAAAACAGGCCCTTTATCACCAGCCGCCAGGAAACCGAGGCGGACAACGACTACAGCAACTTCGAATACAAGGACGTGGGAGTGCCCTGAAGGTCACCCCCCTGATCAACAACAAGGGCTGGATCAAGCTCAATCTGTATCAGGAAGTGAGCCGCATCGACCCCAACATTGAGTTCAGCAGCCAGACCCCAATCACCCGCAAGCGGACCACGGAGACCACTGTATCGGTCAAGGACGGAGAGACAGTGGTCATTTCCGGGCTTATGGAGAACAAGAACTCGGACTTTCAGTCCAAGATCCCGCTGCTTGGGGACATTCCTGTTCTGGGAAACCTGTTCAAGTCGTCCCAGGATCAGCAGAACAAGACCAACCTGATGGTTTTCATCACCCCCCAGGTGGTGCAGACCGCCCAGGACGCCCAGACAATCGCCTACGCCAAGTCCCGGGAGCTGAACCGCTTCCGCTTCGGACCGGAAGGGCAGATCCAGGCCATGACCGATGAGTACAAGACCTTCGGAGTATTGCCCTAGGCGATACAAAGACCCGGCTAATTCTGATAGCCCCTCTTGTCATTCTGAAAGAGCGCAGCGACGGAAGAATTTAAGGAAGTTGTCATTTTTCAACCACCCCTGCCCCTCCTTGCGAAGGAAGGGACTCGTAACTGGATGATCTTGCTTTAGATCTACGATTACGGTTTTCGATAAGGCAGACACTTGCGGATAAAAAACGTACACACAACAACCGCTTCTCTTATTAATGAGAGCAAAAAGTTGTTTACTTTTTGCGCGCTGCACTCAGCTGCGCGGGAAATACATTCCCGCTTGCTTCATGCGCGAGTCCTGCCATAGGCGGGATAAAGAACATTTCGCACCCATTAGTAACTCCCCTCCTTGGCAAGGAGGGGCAGGGGTGGTTGGGATGGTGACTCTGAGACCTTATTTTTATTCAGCATCTTATCATTCCAGCGACAGTTCGGGGTCTTACCAATTTGGGAAAAAACCAGGCCGGCGCCTGTCGGTCCAAAGAATGATAGACAAAATTATTAATTTAACCGCAAACCTGGAGCCTTGAACCAGCAAGCTTTCCATCTGATCATGCATTATACGCTGCAATCCTATCTTACCTCCCACGGCGTGATTCAAACCGAGGACCTCGCTGCCTATCGCACCGGGAGAACAAACGGACAGACCCTGACCCGTTTCCTGCTCCAGGAAAAAAGGGCTTCGGAAAAGGATCTCCTGGCGGCCTACGCCCATGTCCTGGACCTGCCGGTTCAGGACAGCATCGCAGACGACGCTATTCAGCCCGGTCTGGTCAATGACCTGTCCATTCATTTTCTCAAGGCCCATACCCTGCTCCCCTTGCGCCTTGAAGGGGACACAGCCACTGTCGTCCTCAGCGACCCTCTGGACATTTTGGCCCTGGATCAGCTCAGGATCCTGCTCAAAGTCCGGCGCATCGACTCCGTCCTGGCCCCGAGCGAAGCTGTTTTGTCCGCAGTGAACAGGGCCTTTGGGCATGTGCAGAACGGGGCCGAGCATATCATCCAGGGCCTGGATGCAGAAGACAGCGAATCCTTTTTCAACGAATTCGACGAGGAAATCAGCGCCGACCTGCTGGATGAGACCAGCGAGGCCCCGGTGATCAAGCTGGTCAACCATATCCTGTCCCAGGCCGTGCACTACAAGGCCAGCGACATCCATATCGAGCCCTATCAGCAGGAGCTGAAGATCCGCTTCCGCATGGACGGGGTACTCTACGACATCCTGACCCTGCCCAAAAAGCTGCATCCAGCCGTGGTCTCCAGAGTCAAGATCCTGGCCAGCCTGAACATCGCCGAAAAACGCATCCCCCAGGACGGGCGGATCAATATCCGGATCGGAGACCGGGAGGTGGACCTGCGGGTTTCCTCCCTGCCCACCGCCTTTGGAGAACGTCTGGTCCTCCGTCTCCTGGAAAAGGACGTCCGGGTCCTGAATCTGCAGGAGATCGGCATGAGCCGGGAACACCTGGACATCTTTGAAAAACTGATCCGTATCTCCCACGGAATCATCCTGGTCACCGGGCCCACGGGCAGCGGCAAGACCACCACCCTGTATTCGGCCTTGACCCAAATCAATACCCCGGACAAGAACATCCTGACCATCGAAGACCCTATTGAGTACCAGCTGGACGGCATCGGGCAGATGCAGGTCAACTCCAGGATCGGGCTGACCTTTGCCAACGGCCTGCGCTCCATGGTCCGCCAGGACCCGGACGTGATCCTGGTCGGGGAGATCCGGGACCTGGAAACCGCGGAAATCGCCATCCAGGCCGCCCTCACCGGCCACCTGGTCTTTTCCACCCTGCATACCAACGACTCCTCCGGGGCCATTACCAGGCTCATCGATATGGGCATTGAGCCCTTCCTGGTCTCCTCCTCTGTGCATGCCATCCTGGCCCAGCGCCTGGTCCGCCGCCTGTGCCCCAACTGCAAGCAGTCCTATGCGCCGGCCGAGCTGGAACTCAAAGAGCTCGGTCCCGGGGCCAAGGGGCTGGAGGGACGGTTCTTCAAGCCGGTGGGCTGCGAGGCCTGCCTGCAGACCGGATACAAGGGCCGGACCGGGATCTTCGAGTTTCTGCGGGTCAGCGAGGCGATCCAGTCCCTGGTCCTGCACACCTCGGAATCCAACCAGATCCGTCAGCTGGCCGTGAAGGAAGGCATGCGCACCCTGCGCCAGGACGGAGTGCGCAAGGTCCTGGCCGGGGAAACCAGCATCGATGAGGTCCTCCGGGTCACCCAGGTATAAGATGTATGCCTGTATATGAATACATAGCACTTGACCGCAAAGGGAAGGAGCACAAGGGGATCATCAGCGCAGACAGCGGACGCATGGTCCAGGACAGTCTGCGCCGGGACGGCCTGTATCCCCGGCGGATAGACCCCCTTCCGGCCCAATCCGCGCCCTCCCTTTCCGGGTGGCGGAGCCGGCTGTTCAATCGGGTCAACTCCGGGGATTTGGTGGTGGCCATCCGGCAGCTGGCCACCCTGCTGTCCGCCGGAATCCCCCTGGCCTCCTGTCTGGACAGCGTCTTGCAGCAGGTCAAGAAAGGCGGACTGTACCGCACCCTGGCCCAGATCAGGGAACGGATCAACGAGGGATCCAGTCTGGCCGCAGCAATGGAAGAGCAGCGCCAGGCATTCCCTCCAACCTATGCGGCCATGGTCCGGGCCGGGGAGAGCTCCGGGACCCTGGAGCTGGTCCTGGAGCGTTTGGCCGATTTCGGGGAGCAGCAGGAGTCCTTAAAACGCAAGCTGCAGTCCAGCCTGGCCTACCCGGCCCTCATCCTCCTGGTCAGCCTGGGGGTCGTCTTTTTCCTCATGTCCTACGTGGTGCCCAAGGTGACCCAGATCTTTCTGGATTTCGAGCAGGCCCTGCCCCTGCCCACCATCATCCTCATCCAGATCAGCGAGGTCTTCCATGCCTACTGGTGGGTTGTGCCCCTGCTCTTGGCCGCCGCAGGCCTGGCCCTGAAGCGCATGGCCTCCAGCAGCCGGGGGCGGCCCGTGCTGGACGCATGGCTGCTGCGCATGCCCCTGCTTGGGTCCCTGCTGCACCACATTGTCCTCAGCCGGTACTGCCATACCCTGGGGACCCTGCTCAAAAACGAAGTCGCCCTGCTCCAGGCCCTGAAGATCGTCCGCAATGTGGTCTCCAACTCCCTTGTCCAACAGGCCACGGACCGGATCATCAAGGAGGTCAGCGAAGGCAGCTCCCTGGCCAAGCCCATGGCCCGTGGCACCCTGTTCCCCCCGACCATGGTCCAGCTGGTCAGCGCGGGAGAACAAAGCGGACAGCTGGATGCCATGTTCCTGAAAGTGGCCCAGAACAGCGAGAACTACGTCTCCAACCGCCTGACCGCATTGACCAGCCTGCTGGAGCCGGTCATGATTCTGGTTCTGGGCGGCATCGTCGGCTTTGTTGTGCTGGCTGTGCTGCTGCCGATTTTCGATATGAGTCAGCTGATTCGATGACCAAGATTACAGATACATGGCTCTTCGACCCAGAAAGTGGAATTGCCTACATAAGAGTTTGCCGTCTCTTCTGTGTGCCGTGAGCGGCAGGCCCGCACATTTCCTTGGTCCCGCCACCCGGCACTCACGTGTATGATACGCTTTCGTATGAAAAACTGTTATGAGCTAATAGTTGGGATAATCCAAATCAAAATCGGGATCGCTATCGAAATCGAAAGAATATGTCATTCCGTGCAGCAGGAACCCTCAGTTTATGGATATCGATCCCGATAGCGATTACGAAACCGAAGAAAGAAAAGGGTCTTCGACACAGAAAGCAGTGACCTGCACGTGAGTAGCCGGGAGGGGCAGGGATCCCCCTTTGGCGGGACTTAGAAAATACCGGGCCGAAAGTGGGCACACAGAAGAAACGGCAAACTCCAAAAATCCACAGGCTACGTCGAAGAACCTTATCCATTTTGATCAGAGATTCTTCGCTCGCAGACTCGCTCAGAATGACAAGAATAATGGCCGCCCGCCGGATGGTACAAATGCCCCCCTCTTGTCATTCTGAAGAAGCGCAGCGACTGAAGAATCTCGGGTCTTTTTCAAGTAATGTACGTGCCGAACCAGGCAATGACGGAAAAAGAAACCGTACGTTTCTTTCCCGAGCAAACTCCAAAAACCCACAGGCTACCTCGAAGAATTACCTTTTATAACCCTATTTTGCATGAATGAGGATGTGATGAACTTGCAACAGACTGGAGACAGGAAAAAGGCCGGTTTTACCCTGATCGAGCTCATGGTGGTCATCGTCATCCTGGGCATTTTGGCCGGGCTGATCGTGCCCAGGCTGACCGACAAGCCGGACAAGGCCCGGGTGGTCAAGACCAAGATGCAGATCGAGAACCTGGCCATGGCTGTGAAGCAGTTCAAGCTGAACAACGGCTTTTTCCCCAGCACTGAGCAGGGGCTCAAGGCCCTGGCCGAAAAGCCGGGGGTGGGACAGACACCGCGCAACTATCCGGAAAACGGATATATATCCCAGATTCCGGACGATCCCTGGGGCAATGAGTACGTCTATATCTATCCCGGAGAACATGAGGAGTTTGACCTCTTCTCCCTGGGTGCGGACGGAGAGCAGGGAGGGGACGGATTCAACGCTGATATCGGAAACTGGAATCTGAATTGAGCCCACACATCCTGTTCCATCTGCATCCCTGGATATCAGGGAAGATCGGTTTCTTCTCTTATTTCCCTCTCTCCGGTCGGTCTTCAGCCCGGAGGGAGGGGTCAGGGCAGGGCTGTTTCTTGGCCCCCAGCACCATGGCCCATCCTCCCCGATCCTCTTCTGCGGGTTCCAGTCCCCATGCCCCATGCCCCATGCCCCATGCTTCTTCTCCCGGCTTCACCCTCATGGAGATCATGGTGGTGCTTCTCATCCTGTCCCTGACCATGGGGCTCTCCATCGCCTCCATCCGCGGCGGACTCGGAACCGACGGGTTCAAGTCCGATCTGCGCCGAATGCGCGCTCTGTTTACAGACCTGCGCCATCAGGCCATGCTGGACCGGCAGCCCCACGTTCTCCACCTGGACCTGGACAGCGGGGAAAAGGCAAAATACTGGACAGAAAACAGAACAGGCCGGGACAGCCGCCCGGACAAAAACCCCTTGCTCACCGGTGAGACTGACCTCCAGGGGATACAAGTCGGGTCCGGGCAACGGCGCAGCTCCGGGGAGGTGCAGATTGTCTTCAGCCCTCGCGGATACGCCCAGCCCTCCCGCTTTTTTCTCCTGGATGGCGGCCGGCCCAAGACCCTTGTGCTCCAGGCCTTTTCCCCGGAACTGAAAATCGAACAAGAGCCGTGATCCTATGAGGGATGGCCCGCAGCAGAGAACAAAAGCAATCCTCGCTCCCGACAGGCCTGCGCGGACGGCTCATACGGCCACTCTCCAGCCTGTTCCTGTTCCGTGCCCTCGAGCAGCCCTTTACCGCTCATATTCTTTTTTCTCTGCCCACAGCATGCCCCATGCCTTCCGCCCCCTGTCTTCTGTAGTCTGTGCTCTGTCTTCTTTCTTTCGCCCTCGGCCCTTAGCCCTTAGCCCCATGCCCTCCTCCTCCGGATTCACCCTGATCGAGGTTTTGGTCAGTCTGAGCATCTTGTCCATTGCCCTGGTCGCTGTCCTGCACAACGCCCTGTCCGTCCAGGACGTGTTCATCAGCACCCAAAGCCGGGAACGCTGCGCCATGCTGGCCGAGTTCAAGCTGAATCAGAGCAAAATCCTGGGAGTGGACAACATGGTCCAGGGTCAAGGGGAGTTTGAGCACTATCCGGGGTTCATGTGGGAGGTTCGGATCGATCCCACCCGGGTCCAGGAGCTGACCGCAATCACGGTTACTGCGTATCCAAAAGGCGGGGATCGGAAAGCTCAGGGGATCACCCTGCGCGAATACATGTATGAGCCGGGCAGGGACACAACCCAATGAGACAGAAACTCCAGCATCTCCAAAAACTGTGTTCATCCCCCGCACATTCCCCGGCTATATGCCTCCTGTCTTCTGTTTTCTGTTCTCTGCCCTCTTCCTCTCGACCTCTGCCCTTAGCCCTTGGCCCTTCGCCCTCGGCCCTCGGCCCTCGGCCCTCCGCTTCCGGCTTCACCCTGATTGAGATCCTGGTGGCCCTGACAGTGACGGCCATTGTGTTCACCGCTCTGTTCGGGGTCTTTAACCGGGTTACAGATGTTGCCGGAAACATAGAAAAAAAAGGTCGGCTTTCCCAGGAAGCGCGTCTGGTTATGCTCCAAATCCAGCGCGACCTGGAATCAATGGTCCGCAGCCCGGCCAACGCCACCGGCTCGCAAGAAAGCGCCTCCAACGCAACCCAGCCCGTCCCCTTCGCAGGGTACAGCCCAAATTCCGATCTGTTCCTTGCCCAGACTCCGATACTTGAGTTCAGCACCAGGTCCGACCTGGATGCCAACGCCACCTTCCCCGGAAACCGGATACACAAAGTGGCTTACTGGCTGGAGCAGAACGGGGAGGAAAACGGCCGGGCCGGTGAACTGCACCGGTCTCAGGTCCCGCTGGTCAACACGGTATCCGAGGCAGGAAACGGTGAGCAGCAGCCAGAGCAGGTACTGCTCAGCTCCAGGATACAATCCCTGCACCTGGCTTTCTATGATCCGGAAGAGAACAGGATGGTTTCGTCATGGGGGCGGGAGGAGAGTGGGCAACGGTCCGGGGGCCTTAAGCCCCCGCCTTTTGTCTTGGTCCAGGTCCGCTTCACCCTGGACGATTCGGTGAGCAAACGCTTCATCAGCCTGCACCAGCTGGGGGAGCTGGAGACGGATATTTCCTATCTTCCGGAGCTGATCACAGAGTAACCCCTCCGATTTTCAAAAGATGTGCTGTTTTTTATCGCTCCCACGCTCTGCGTAGGAACCATGAATATGCTTTTTATCGCTCCCACGCTCTGCGTGGGAGCATTTCTGGACCGCTCCCGCGGTCTCTTTGTGGACCCTGGAGCATCCGGGAGAGTGCCAATGCAGAGCGTAGGAACCATGAATATGCTTTTGTCCTGTGGGTGATCCCGGACAGTACCTGCCTAGGCCCCGAGTTTCTGATGCAGGGCGACCGCCCGGGCGATGCTCTTGCGGATGCTTTTCAGGCCCTCCTGGTCCGCATCCATGCCAGCCCCCCCCTTGTCCTGGGACCACACGGTTCCGCCCAGATTGGACCCGAATACCCCGCCGCTGACCGGCACCATCTCATTGATCAAGCAGAAATCGATCACCGTGTGCAGGACCTGCTCCTGACCTCCGTTCCGGTCCCCGCCCACGGCGATCCCCATGCCCAGCTTGTTGCGCAGCATGTGCCGGTCCCGGCCCAACAGGGCCCGGGTCCGGTCCAGCACTGCCTTAAGCTGGGCGCTGATGTGCCCGTGGTAGACCGGACTGCCCAGGACCCATATATCCGCCTTTTGCATCAGGGGATACAGCTCCTGCAGGTCGTCCTGATGCACGCAGCCCTGCTTCTTCTTCACGCACACATCGCAGTGGATGCAGAAGTTGATGCTTTTGCCCCGCACGGAAAAGAAGTCGGTGTGCAGGCCGTGTTCGGTTTCAAACTGCTCCAGGGCCCACTGTACCGCCCTGTGCGTGGCCTTTTTCCTCGGACTTCCGCAGATGCCGAGAACTGTTGTCTCCTCAACCATTTTTTTCTTCCTTTAGACAGGGTTATAGTTCCCACGCTCTGGGTGGGAACTATCCTGGCTCTTCGACACAGAAAGTGGAATTGCCTACATAAGAGTTTGCCGTCTCTTCTGTGTGCCATAAGCGGCAGGCCCGCACATTTTCTTGGTCCCGCCAAAAGGGGGAAACCCGGCACTCACGTGTATGATACGCTCGGTCAAACAGAAAGCAGTGACCTGCATGTGAGTAGCCGGGAGGGGGCAGGGATCCCCCTTTGGCGGGACTTAGAAAATACCGGGCCGAAAGTGGGCACACAGAAGAGACGGCAAACTCCAAAAATCCACAGGCTATGTCGAAGAACTACTGTCCTCTATCCGCATTTGGTGTACCCGCAGGCCTGACAGATAAAGCATCCTTCCTGGAACATGAGCTCCTGCCCGCATTCCGGACAACCCGGTTTGACCAGGCTGTGAGCGGCGTCACCCGTTGGTGTGGCTTCTTTCAGGTATCTGTTCTCCAGAATCCAGGCCACGGCATCGGGAATGGACAGCAACAGCCCTTTTTTCTGGAACACTGGATGCTCTCCGCCAATGCCCTTGAGCTGAGCCACAACATCCCGGACATGGACCCCGGAACGCAGAGCCAGGGAGACCAGCCGGCCGATGGCCTCGGCCTTGGCCGTAATGGACCGGCCGGAACGGCCGATGGTGGCAAAGACCTCAAACGGCTTGCCGTCCACCTCATTGACCGTGAGATACAGATCTCCCAGACCGGTCTGCACTTTCTGGGTAAAACCGTAGATCACGTCCGGACGTTCCCGGACCGGCACCCCGTTCTTGGCCTCCGCCTTTTCCGAGCCGCTCCCGGTGCTCAGAACCTGCTCAGCCTTGCAGCCGTCCCGGTAAACGGTCACTCCCTTGCACCCCAGCTCATAGGCCGCCCAGTAAATGGACGAGATATCCTCTTCAGTGGCTGAATGGGGAAGGTTGACCGTCTTGGACACCGCATTATCCGTATACTTCTGAAAAGCGGCCTGCATCCGCAGATGCCAGATGGGCTCGAAATCCATGGAAGTGACGAAGACCTCCCGCAGATCCCGAGGAAGATAGTCCATGTCCCGGATGGTTCCCTTTTCCGCCACCTGGCGCATCAGGCTCTGGCTGTACCAGTCCGTCTGGCGCAGGGCCTGTTCAAAGTGCTTGTTCACCTCCAGCAGGGTTTCTCCATCCATGACATGCCGGGAAAAGCTCAGGGCGAAAAGCGGTTCGATCCCGGAGGAGCAGCCGGCCAGGATGGACAGGGTCCCGGTGGGGGCGATGGTCGTGGTGGTCGCGTTCCGGTAGGGTCCCAGATTCTTCTGGGCGAAGACCGAATCCGGATACCCGGGAAACGCCCCCCGTTCCTGAGCCAGAACCTTGGATGCGGAACGGGACTCCTGATGCAGAAAATCCATGAGCTTTTCGCCCATGCTCAAGGCCCGGCGGCTGTTGTAGGGTATGTGCAGCTGATACAGCAGATCCGCCCAGCCCATGATCCCCAGGCCGATCTTCCGGTTGGTGTGCACCATATCCGTAATCTGGGGCAGGGGATAGCGGGAGGCGTCGATGACATTGTCCAGAAAACGGACGCTGAGATGGATGGTCTCCTTCAGCCCGTTCCAGTCCACTCCGTCCTCAGCCGTCTCAGAGTAAAAGGCATCGACATTGATGGATCCCAGATTGCAGGCCTCATACGGCAAAAGCGGTTGCTCGCCGCAGTTGTGCGCGATCAGCCCATTGGCATCAAAGGCGTGGCCATTTGGAACCTGGACGTCGAAAACATCTTCCCACCCACAATCCTCTAAACCGGTAAACGTGCATGTAAACCGTTCTCGATTCAGTCTCCGCTTGTAACTGGCAAGGGCAGTCTGCAATTTTTCGGCTTTTTCCGCATCGTGAAATCCTATCCGTTCTGCATACCGAGCTAGATTATCACCGGTTATAATCAGCTCATGCTGGCTTTGAATCCGGTAGGACTTCATGCCGCCTTGGCCGTTGGGCATATCCTTTTGGCCGGCTTCACGCCGGTTGCGGTATATGCAGGAAGCAATGCCCATCCTGAGAAGCATCCGCTGCACTGCCTGCAGGGTAGCTGCATTGCTCTGGGCCAAACGAAGGCTCACTCCTTTGTTCTGATCTCCCTGCACCGAGCCGTCGGCATCAAAGAGGCCACGCAAAAAGCCGGCATAAAATGCAGAAGAAGTCTTTTCCACAGCCGGGGTTATCTGTTTGTGTCCAGGCTGCAGGCCCAGCCCTAATGCGATGCTTTTCAAAGAGCCAAGGCTCAGCCGATATTCATTCCGCCCGGCAATCTTTTGCCATCCTTGAAAATCGGACCTGTGAGGCAGCTCCTGGGCATACTCCAATACAGCCTGCATAATGCCTGAACAGGCCACATGATCCCTTGGCTGTCCATTAACAGCATCTTCCTGAACCCATGCTGAAAGGACAGCCTTGTCCTGCTTCAAGGTCCCATCACCCAACAGCAGACCAATCAAATACCCCTCAGCCTGCCCCAACGCTCCAGGCCATGCCGGTATCTCCCGATGATCATTGATCAGGACTTTATCCCCGGGAACAAGCTGTTTCGCCTGTACCCACTCCGTCCGAAGCACATATCGGGTCATGCTTGCCGCCCTCAGAACCTTATGCTCCGGGGTCAAGCGCAGTGTGTAGCCTTCAGCCGTCTGCAGCTCAGCAATCCTTTTCCGGCCAGTATGAAAAAATCCGTGCTCGGTGGATACATGCTCCCGGCCATTGACCTGCAGCCGCACTTGGCCTCCAAGCAGATCCTGTACCTGCCTGGGACCTTGACTGGTCTGAACAAAGGTATCGGCTGGAACACAGGGATTGGTGGCCTCAATCTCTCCAAGCTGCGGGGTGGGATTGTCCCGGTTGATGCGGTCCAGGAAGATGATCCCCGGGTCCCCGCTTTCCCAGGCCTTTTGGACCAGGAGATGGTAGACTTCCCTGGCCCGCAGAGACCCCTTTTCCTCCCCGGTGTGCGGAGCGATGAGCGGATACTCTTCGTCCTTGTCCACAGCCTGCATGAACTTTTCGGTCAAGGCCACGGACAGGTTGAAGTTGTTCAGCTTCCCCTCCCGTTCCTTGGCCCGGATGAACTCCAGGATATCCGGATGATCCACCCGCAGGATGCCCATGTTCGCACCCCGCCTGGTTCCGCCCTGCTTGACCTGTTCCGTGGCCGTATTAAAGATCTTGAGAAAGGAAATCGGACCGGACGCGATCCCCCCGGTGGACCCTACCCTGCTTTTTTGGGGCCGAAGACGGGAGAAGGAAAACCCCGTCCCGCCGCCGGACTTATGGATCAGGGCCGCGTACTTGATGGCATCGAAGATTCCGTCCATGGAATCCTCCACCGGAATGACGAAGCAGGCAGCCAACTGCCCCAGGTCTGTCCCTGCATTCATCAGGGTCGGGGAGTTGGGCAAAAAGCGAAAGCTGGTCATCAGATCGTAGAACCGGGTCGTCAACTCAGAGACGTTGTACGGCGAGTTCTCGTACTTGGACTCCTCCCTGGCGATGCTCCCGGCAACCCGTTCAAATAAATCCTCAATGCCTTCAATGGGCTCACCATCGGCCCCCTTGCGCAGATATCGTTTGGTCAGCACCAGCTGTGCGTTGGGATTGAGTTCCATCTCAGCCAATTCCTCACTCTCCTTGTTCCTGAAACATATTTTCGGCACTCTATTCCGTATGCCATTGCAGGCGATCTTCAATGGCCTCAATCAGATCCTTGGTTGATATCGGCTTGGCTACAAAGTAGCGGCCTCCAATCTGCTTGTAGTTGCTGTCTCCGGTCTCCTCCTTGGTCACGATAGCGGTCAGAAAGATGATCGGTATATGGCTCAAGTCCGGGTCGTGCTCAAACCACCCTGCAACCTCATCCCCGGACATATCCGGCATGACCAGGTCCAAAAGGACCAGGTCGGGCTTGTACTCCCTGGCCATTTCCAGCCCCAGCTCTCCGTTGTCAGCTGTATAGACCGTGAATCGCCCGCTCTGTTCCAAGTTGCCTTTGATGAAGAAGCAAAAGTCCTCTTCATCATCGATGAGCAAGATCTTCAGCATACAAACCGCTCCATTTTCAGAGTCAACTCCCCGTCGGCCGGTTTTTGCTTCCACCCCACACCGACCACACAATCACGGCCCCATTCAGGCCTGCAGATCAGTAGATAAAAATTGGCATGTAAGCACGTTTTCTCATATAACCACAAGGGATGGCCTATTATCCATATTTGATTAGGGATTCTTCGCTTTTATCGTTCCCACGCTCTGCGTGGGAACTCTTTTGGACGCTCCGGCGTCCTGAAAGAGACCGCGGGAGCGGTCAGGAAGGCTCCCACGCAGAGCGTGGGAGCTATAAGTAACAGAAAAATGGCGGTCCGCCCCGGATGATTCTGATGCCCCCCTCTTGTCATTCTGAAGGAGCGCAGCGACTGAAGAATCTCTTGTACGGTTTGTCTCCGGATCTTCCGTATTCCCTGAATGTCTGCGGTTTCAAGACCGCTTGCCTCAGGCCGGCTGCAGATAGACCTGAAAGCGTGTTCCCTGCTGGGGTTCGCTCTGGACCTCGATTTTCCCCTGATGGGTGTCTATAATCATCTTGGCAATGCTCAGCCCCAGGCCCGAGCCATTCCCCCCCTGCTTGGTTGAATAAAACGGCTCGAATATATTGGAAACCTGCTTTTCATCCATCCCAGGTCCTTGGTCCGCGACCTCAACCACAACCCATGATTGATTTGTGGGGCTCTCCACCCCTCTTTCTCGCGCCCGGTCCTCTTCCCGGGGCTGCCCGTCCACAGCAACCGATATCCGCCCGTTTGTCCCCTGGGCTTCAATGGCGTTGGTGAACAGGTTGAGGAAGACCTGCTGCAGGGCGTTGCGGTTTGCCTGCACAGCCAAGCTCCCATCCGGACAGTGAAGCTCAAAGTGCACATTGTGCTGCCGCAGCTTGTGCTCGATCATCTGCTCTGTTTCCTGAAGCAGAGAGCATATGGACAGGGAACTCAGCTGGAAGTTCGCGGACTTGGAGAAGCGAAGAAAATCTTCAACAATATTGTTGGCCCGGTACACGGCCTGTTTTATCTTTTGCACTCCCTGGACCAGCTGTTTATTCGCCTGATCCATCTGGTTTTCAACAAACTCCGTCCCCATCAGAATGATCTCCAGGGGATTGCGCAGCTGATGGGCTATGCCGGAGGAGAGCCGCCCCATGGTCTCCATTTTGCTCTTTTGAATCAGCTGCTCCTGGGTCTTTTGCAATCTCTCATACGCAGTGCGCAGCTCCTGCTCGGCATGGACCCGCTTGGTCGTGTCCTTGGCCACAACTGAAACCGCTGTGAGATCCTTGGTCGAAGAGTCGAAAACCGGATGCAGGGAAGTGAGATACCATCGGTCGTATTCCGGGTCATGCCAATCAAACTGAGCAGGGGTTTGCGAGGCCATCACAGAATCGATGCTGGGCCTGAGATCATTCGTTAAGCTCTGAGGAAGAATCCGGTCGTACTGGCGGCCGATGATCTTGCTGTCCGGAAGTCCAATATGCCTGGACAAGGCGCGATTTGCTGAAATCACAACCCCCTGCCTGTCCAGCATAAAGACGTAGCCTTCAATGGACTGGACCAGGGAGCGAAACTTTTCTTCCGAATCCCGGAGCTCCTTGTTTATGTCCTGGAGCAAGGCATCTATGATGTATCCGAACAGCAAGGAGACTGCGAAGATAAACGGCAGGCGCAAGGTGTACATGGTGGCCGTATCACCGGTGAGGTTCCCCTGACTGTACATGATCCAGCCATAAATAAGGACAAACATGGCCGTATTGACCATCAGGTACCGGAAGTTCGTGCTCAAGGAGGCGATGCCGATGATAAAGAAGTAGATGAGAAAGAAAGATGTCTCCACTTGCCCCACAAGATAGATCCCCAGGGCGATCATGATCGTGTCGAAGCAGACCAGCAGATTATAGAACCTCCGCTGGCTGTATATCCACTTGGGCAGGGCGGAGAGAACAAGATTCGTGGACAAGAAGAAGGCAATATACAGATATGCCCACACCTTGGTCTCGAAATTGCCGGGCTCGAACACCAGCATGTAGGCCAGGGAGATGATGGCCGTCAGGCGGATATAAAATATATTCGACTTGTGGGACTGACTGGAATAGCGCATGAAACCTCGCCAAGCGGGAAGAAAGGGGAGTCCTGTCAGCATCGGTGTCTATGTATCGACTGTGCCCTTGCACATGCCGCGGCAGGGAGTCCGCCGGGCTATCCGAGCACGGCCGCCGCGTGATCAAAATTTTGGGCAAAAAACGCACCAGCGCCGGAAAACATATTCACCGAGGTGAGCACATACTCGGCTGTCTTTCGCCGCACCTCCTCCGGCAGGGCATTAAACATCTCCTGCATCTGGGCATTCGAGGAGCAGGACCGGAGATCCTCCCATATTTGATCCGGGGTTCGCTCAGCGGACTTTGTTCCGTGATCCCCCGCGTCTTGCTCCGGGAGTTCGGCCCACTTGTTCCGGGCTTCTTCCGCCATCCGGTCCAGCTCGGCCTTGAGCCCCCTGATCTCCTGCTCCAGGTCCGCAACAGCCACATCCTGAACCACCGGCAGCCGCTGCTGTCCGGCAACACAGACAAGGCTGCAGCGCAGGCTCTGCTTGGTTTGGGCCCCGGGTTCCGGGCTAAACGATATTTCCCACTGAAGTGCTGACATGGGCCTCCTCCTTAAAACGCGTCCTTGGCGTCCTGTCCCCGGGACGGCTTATGCTGAGTCAGGCTGTACAGGCCCTCCACGGCAAATCCCAGAGAATAGTGCGGAATCTTGTGCAGCCGGATGCGTCCGAACCGCTGGTCCTCAGCCACCGAGGACAGAGGGGTCAGCCCTATGGGGATGGGCAGGGGAAGCAGAGAAGCCCTTATGCTCCGCACTCTGTCCGCATAATGCTCGTGAAGATATTCAATCAGGGCATCCTTTTCTTCCAGGCTGAAGGTCTCCAGGAAAACCCTGCGGCTGCCTTCGGGGTCAATGGGCTGATCCCTGCGCATGGGCTCCCCGAGCAGGGCTTCCCAGTCGTAGTCGGCTTCTTCCTCAGCCTCCCAATGCGACCGGAACAGATGGATCTCCACATCCTCGTACCCGCGGAACTGGCTGACCACCATGCTCAACACGTATCCGCGGCCGGATTGAGGCTCCTGCCCCTGGGTCTGATCGTCAATCTGCATACCGCCTCCCTCGTGTTCACTCCCGGTTTCAACCCAATGCCAGGCTTGTCCGGATGCACCCTCGGCATATCTCCTGGGTCTTGCTCAAAAATATCCCAAGCTGCGCAAAAGGTGCAGCCTGTCCTCTTTTTCCCGGCTCCGACCCGAGCGCTCATCCCCTTGGGCCGCAGCCGTGCAGGGACGGCACCCCAGGGAACGGTATCCGTGGTTGTAGAGAGGACAATAGGGTAATCCCCGCTCCAAAGTAAAGGACCAGATATCCATTTCCGTCCAATGGATGAGGGGATTGAGCTGCACATGGGCCGGATCGTCCCGGCTTTCGTGCCATGAGCGGCCGGCCCGGTCCGTATGCTCATCAGCCCTGACCCCGGTAATGAGCACGGCAATATCCATATCCGACACCGCTCTGCGCAGAGGCGTGACCTTCAGATCATTGCAGCACTGAACCGGGTCGGCGGCCACGGGATAGTCTGCAACATCAACATCCGGCTTGACAATGGACAGGGCGATGTCCCAGGCATCCGCGATCTCATCCCGAAAGGCCAGAACCTCGGGGAACTTGAGCCCGGTATCCAGGTTCACGGCCCGGGCCGGAACCGATGTGAAACCATGGCCCTGGAGGAGTTCCTTCCACAGGGCCAGGGCAACGGTCGAGTCCTTTCCTCCGGTCCAGGCCACGGCGATCCGCTGCGGATCGGCCATGGATACTGCCTGTTCCAGATACCAAGAGGACAGGCGGATTTTCTCTTCCAACGTCATGGGCTTCTTACAGATAAGTGTGGCTCTTCAACGTAGCCTGTCGTTTTTTAAAGTTTGCCGTCTATTTTTTCATGCTTCGCTAGCCCAAGCGGGCCTGGGCTTTGACAGGCATGTATACACAGCACAAGAGATTCTTCAGTCGCTACTCTCCTTCAGAATGACAAGAAGAGCATCAAAACCATCCGACAGTCTCTCATTCTTCTATTTGTCATTCTGAGCGAGTCTGCGAGCGAAGAATCTCGGGTGGAATTCCTCTTCATGTATCGATGTATCGAAGGACCGTAAGCGTTCAGCCCCCTTGCTAAAGTTCATGGGGGGCTCCCCATAAACGAATGAGTCTGCTTCCTTATCAAAACAAAGTCCAGAAGGGTCGCGACCCTTCTGGACTTTAGTCGGGAGCCTGAAGAAGAGTCAACGGACTACATGTGCCGTTTTTTCAGTGCATAGCGTATGCAGATTGCCGCTCCGCCCCAGGTTACAACCAAGCCAAAGATCATCATGAATATAGCCCCACCGCTCATTGTATCCCCCTTATCTTGAATGAAAAGAACATTTCGCACCCATTTGCATGAAAATAATGCTGCTAACAGCTATCAGAATCCGATTTTTATCGTTCCCACGCTCTGCGTGGGAACTCTACTGGACGCTCCGGCGTCCAGAAAGGGACCGCGGGAGCGGTCAGGAAGGCTCCCACGCAGAGCGTGGGAGCTATAATTAAAAGCGTGCCTGCGCCTTGGCAGGCACGCGGGTTAGTAAGTTCGTGCACCATGCTATTCATCGGCCGCGCAGCTTCGCCCGCTCTGCATGACAAAGCTCAATCCCACTATGCCGACCACGATTACCCAGCCGAAGATGAGCAGGGCACTGCCCGGATAGCCGCCGTATGCCGTCCGGATGTCTCCCACCAGATTGGCGATGGCCATATATCCCAGGACAATGGGGGTTATCACTTTCAGACAGAAGTTCCACCCGGTACCGATATGAAAGTCAGACATCGAGTTGGCATGTTCACGGATGGAGTCCAGCCGGAAAAACCAGGACAAAAGAATAACTTCCACCAGTCCGGCAAAGACGATTCCAAAATTGTTGATGAAGTGGTCCACGATATCCAGGACCAGGAGTCCGCCCTGGGTCATGAACACAAGGCTGAGCATGAACCCGATGATGCAGAACAGAGAGGTGGTCGGCCTGCGCCCCCAGCCGAACTTGTCCATCAGGCCGGAGCAGCAGGCCTCGGTGATGGAGATCATGGAGGACAAGCCGGCGAACACCAGGGCGACGAAAAAGAGAATCCCGAAAAAGCTGGCCCCGGGCAGGAGGCTGATGGCCTTGGGAATGGTGATAAAGGCCAGCCCGACGCCTGCTCCGGCCACATCCTGGACCCCAACACCCTGTTGCGTGGCCATGTAGCCAAGGACTGCAAAGATCATGATCCCGGCCAGCAAACTGAACCCGCAGTTAATGAACGCGGTCATCATCCCGTTGTTGTTGATGTCCGATTCATCCGGCAGGTAGCTGGAGTAGGTGATCATGATCGCAAAACAGATGCTCAGGGTAAAGAAGATCTGCCCATATGCCGCGGTCCAGACCTGATAGTCCAATATCGCGCTGAAATCCGGACGGAAGAGCCATTGCAGCCCTTCAGAGGCGCCCTCCAGGGTCACCGCCCGGCCCAGCATGATGAGCAGCAAAACAAAGAGCACGGGCATGAAGATCTTGTTGGCGAACTCAATCCCCTTCTTCACCCCACTGAACAGGGCCAGCCAGGTAATGAACCAGACTAAGACCCCGGCCACGAATATGGGCCAGACTATATTCCCCCATTCCATGGGACTGGAGGACAGCTGCAGGAACTGGTTGAAGAAGAAGTCCTGGGTATCTTCCCCCCATCCCAGGTTGGTCGCCAGCAGGGCGTAGTTCAAGGCCCAGGCAATGACCGCGGCGTAATAGATGGAGATAATGAAAGAAACAAAGACCTGCCACCATCCAAGCCATTCCCATTTCTTTTTGGCCTTGGCAAAGGACATGGGAGCGGAGCCCTTGAACTTATGCCCCAGCCCGAACTCCATGATGATGATCGGGATCCCGGCAGTTAGCAGGGCAAAAAAATAGGGGATGAGAAACGCCCCTCCCCCATTGTCGTAGGCCATGTACGGAAACCGCCAGATATTGCCCAGACCTATAGCCGATCCCACAGCGGCCATTATGAAACCGGCTCTCGTTCCCCACTGTTCTCGCTGTGCCATGAAAGCGCCTCCTATGTTCCTCGCCTGCTCGTCATCGACTCCTTAAGTACACCAGCACTGAATGGATTGAGCTTGAGTATCAGATCCTTGGTCAACAATCAATATTTCCTGAAGATCCTGTGTCGGTTTTCCGGCCCTGTCCTCCAGCAGGGGTGGATGCAGGCAGCACTTTTTTTGGTTCTTCGACGCAGCCTGTGGAATTTTACAGTTTGCCGTATATGTTGTGTCGAGGAGCCACTTTTTTCCAGGTGCCCGAAGAAACAAAAGAGGCCTCCGGTTGCAACCAGAGGCCTCCTTCGTTCGCTGTCCTCTTTTGGCTCCTGATCATTGCCCTCCGGACGTGTCCGGATTGATCAAGACCACGGGCACCGGGGACTCCTCGGCCACCTTCTTGGCCACACTGCCGAACCCGCTTCCCACAGTCCCCACAGTGTCAAAAGAATGCCCCCTGCTGCTGAGAACAATCATGTCCACTCCCTCCTCTCGTGCGGCCTTGAGTATTTCCTGGGCCGCATCCCCCCGCAGGACCTTGAAGGTGACATTCCGGCAGGCATTGAGCTCCTTGGAGCAGATCTCCTGCAGACCCTTCTTTGCCTTGTCCGCCTCCCAGTCTTGAAACCTCTGTATGTGCTCTGCGCTGGGGTAATTGCCATAGGCTGGAAACAGGGAAAGCAGATCAGGGGCCACATAAAGAACGACAACTGTGGACGAGTACTTCTCGGCCAGGGAGAGTACATGGGGCAGGGCCTTGAGTGAACTTGTGGACATCTCTGTGGGCCAAAGAATCGTGTGTTCCATCAAATACTCCTCCTTTCTGTGGATGTAATCTTTATGCAGAACGAACCAGCAGGACTGGGTTTTGAACTGCATCAACCAGGGCCTGCAGCTCCTCGCCGTGCAGCTGCGGCTCTTCGCAGGGCAGAAACAGCGGCCCCGGACCGTGCAGACGCACCACCTGATCGATCCGGCTCCAATCCAGGGGACTGGGCAGAATATGCAGGCTGGCCCGGCCTCCGCGGCCGGCAATCAGCTCTTTGGCCCGTTTCTGAAGCCGCTCTTGGTCCTCCGGGTCTCCGGGTACAAGGACGACCACCGGTATATCCTTTTTCCGGCCCAGATCCACGGCCAGGATCAGGGCTTTTTCCGCATTCCCGGATCCGGTAAACACAACCTGAACCGGAGGCTGAAACCGCATGCCCTGCTGAATGATCAGGGTCATCCCCCGGCCCTGGCTGACCACCGTGCGCACCGTGGTCCCCACCCCCCGGCGTCCGGACAAGGAGCGCCCTGATCTGCCCAGAATGGTCAGATCCGCCTCCTCAGCTGCGGCCAGAACCTCCGCCGGCACCCCGCCCCTGGTCACCCGGAACTTCCAGGGCACATGAAAGCGCTCGGCAGCCTCGGACAACAGCTTTTGCACCCGCTTCGCCTGGATGCGCAGCTGACGCTCCGTCTCCGCCCGGTCGACGGGCCGGAATCTGGGGGCCACAAAGGACATCTCCCGGGCAAAGGGAAATTCGCACAGCTGAAGGACATTGATATCCTCCACAAACAGCCCTTCCAGCTCCGCGTTCAGCACAGCGGCCAGCTCCGCTGCCGTGTCCAGGGCGGTCAGGCTGTTCTCCGATGCGTCCAGGGGGACCAGGATGCGATGCAGAGAAAAGGAAAGGGAGTTTTGATTCACGGCTGGCCTCCTTGGTCCTTGCCAGTTCCGAACTGCTCCCGCTTCTCCGAGAGCTCATGCAGCCGTCTCTGCACCCTGCCGTTCACGCTGCCCGGCGGATATCCGCCTGCATCATCAGACTCTCCAGCCTCCAGACCGGTCAAAAGCTCAATGCCCTGATCAATGGTCTGCACCTGGTAGATATGAAATCGTCCCACCTCCACAGCGTCCCGGACATCCCGGCGCAGCATGAGATGCTCCACATTGGAGGCAGGGATCAGCACCCCCTGCTCTCCGCTCAGTCCCCGCTCCCGGCAGATATCGAAAAAGCCCTCGATCTTCTCGTTCACCCCTCCAATGGCCTGGACCTGGCCGTGCTGATTCACCGATCCGGTCACGGCCAGGGACTGATTGATGGGAATCCCGGCAATGGCCGAAAGCAGGCAGTACAGCTCAGCCGAAGACGCGCTGTCGCCCTCGATCCCGCCGTAGGATTGCTCAAATACCAGGGTGGCCGAAAGGGACAAAGGACGGTCCGCGGCATACCTGGCCCCCAGAAATCCGGACAGGATGAGCACCCCCTTGGAGTGGATGGGGCCGCTGAGCTTGGCCTCCCGCTCGATATCCATGACTTCCCCCTTGCCCAGCCTGACCCGGGCTGTGATCCGGTTTGGCCGTCCGAACATGAAGTCCCCGAGCATAACCACCGACAGCCCGTTGATCTGTCCCGCCTGCCATCCCTGGGTATCGATGAGCATGACTCCGCGGCTGATGCTTTCCTGGACCCGCTCCCGCATCAGATCCGAGCGATAAACGGATGCATCAATGGCCTGCTGCACATCCTGGGCCGCAATTGATTCCCGGCTGTTCTCCCTGGCCCAGAAATCCGCCTCCCGCATCATGTCGGTCAGGCCCTGGACGTGGGTGGACAGCTTGGTCTGATCCTGGGCCTTGCGGGCGCTGTACTCCAAAAGCCTGGCCACCCCGGAGCGGTTCAGGGGCATGAGCCCCTCCTGCTCGGCCACCCCGGCCATGAACCGGGCAAAGAGGTCCTGGTGCTCACGGTCCCATTGCATGCTGAAGTCAAAGTCTGCGGCCACCTTGAACAGCTTGCCGAACTCCGGATCGAACTCCTTGAGGATATAGTAGATCAAAGGATTGCCCACCAGAACCACCTTCACCTTGAGGGGAACCGGCTCCGGCTCCAGGGAGATGGTGCTGATCAGGCTGAACATCTCGGCCAGGGACTCAATCCTGATCTTCTGGGATATAAGGGCCCGCTTCAGCCCGTCCCAGGCCCCGGGCTGGGTCAAGACCTTGTGGGCGTCCAGGATCAGGGCCCCTCCGTTGGCCCGGTGCAGGGCCCCGGGCTTGATCAGGTTGAAATCCGTGATCAGGGCCCCCATCATCGGCTGGTGCTCAACCCGGCCCACAAGATTGGCGCAAGTCGGGTTGTCCTCGTAAATGACCGGCGCTCCAGAGCTTTGGCTGTTGTCCACCAGGACATTGACCTTGTACCTGCGCATCGGGCCGAAGCTCCCGGCCTGCCCCCTGCCCCCTCCGGGACCGGACCCGAATCCGGCCCCAGACTGCTGGGCCTGCCCCTCCTCCTGTTGACTGTCCGACTCCAGAATGGACCGGACATTGTCGACGATATCCCTTTGCACAGCATTGAGATACTCCCCCACCGCAGACACCTCGGTATACTTGTCCCTGATCTCGTCCAAAAGCGGCCCAACGGCATACCCGGCCACTTCATCGTTCAAGTCGGAGATCTTCTGGCGCATGTCCCGCTGCCAGGCCGGGAACTTCTGGAACATGCGCTGCGATTCGTTCTGCATTTCCTCGATATCGTTCTGGATCTTCTTCTGCTCCTCCTCGGGCAGCTTCTGGAACTCCTCCGGAGGAACCACCTCTCCATCCCGGACCGGGGCGAATCCGAACCCGCTCGGCATCCGGATCAGGGTCAGGCCCCGCTCCTTGGCCTTTTTGGAGAGATCTTCAAACACGCTTTGCTGGTACTCCTTGAATTCCTGCTGCAGGGCCTGCAGGCGGTTCTGGTACTCCTCGCTCTCAAAGGCCCCTTTGAGGACATTGGGGACTTCCTCTCTAAGGTGATCCATATCCGAGGCCAGGCGGCCGCCCCATCCGGGGGGGAGGTTGAGCAGCCTGGGCTTTCCCGGGATATCGAAGTTGTTCACATAGCACAGATCCGCCGGAGTGGGCGCATCCTGCAGCTGTCCGGACAAGTACTGACGGACGAAGGTGTGCTTGCCCATTCCGCTCGGCCCCAGGGCATAGATATTGTATCCGTGCTGATCTATGCCCACCCCGAACTTCAAGGCCTGTACCGCTCGGGGTTGCCCTATCCCCTGACTCAAATCCCGGATGGGGTTCAGCTCGGCTGTGGTTTCAAAGGCGAACCCGGACACATCGCAACTTTTGTACAACTGAACCGAAGACAATTCCCTGTGCTCCATAATACCCTCCTGGGTGTGATGGCTCAGCGGCACTATTTATCGGCATTCGCGTCCACCAACAATGTTCACCATACTCCTGAGCATCTGCTGTTTTGGATGAAAAACTGCTATGAGTTAATACTTGGGATAATCCAAATCGAAATCGGGATCGGTATCGAAATCGTTTGTATGCATCGTTATCGCAAGCCTGCCTGCGCCTTGGCAGGCATGTGGGTTTGTATCTGCAGACCCCATCTCACGGGAATTGCAGAGACTATACACCTATGATAGGCATCCTCTGATGTTTTTTGTCAAGACAAAACCACAAGCTCAGCTTTGCCCCTTAAGGACAACACCTGCTGCTGATTTTCCGGGATGAAGCTAAACAGACACAGCGAGGACCTATGGCTAGAGTACAGATTGACCTTCCTTCCGAATATGCATTTCATACCCAGATCCCCCTGCGCGTAAACGACATTAATTTCGGCGGACATATGGGCAATGACGCCGTCTTGACCCTGGCCCAGGAGGCCAGGACCAGGTTCTTCGTTCACTTCGGCTTTACGGAGCAGGATGTAAACGGGTTCGGAATCCTGATTGCCGATGCGGCCATTGTCTACAGGGCCCAGGCTTTTTACGGCGACATCCTCGGGGTGGATCTGGGCATAACCGATATCGGGCGCAAAGGGTGCGACCTGACCTATCTGTTCACCAACACGGCGTCCGGAACAGAAGTGGCCAGGGCCAAAACCGGGACCGTCTTTTTTGACTACGGCACACAGAAGGTGGTTCGTATTCCGCCGGTTTTCCTCCACCGTTTGGGCCTTCAGGAATTGACTGAATAAGATTGGCAGATTATTCTATGCATAATTATACACCGTACTATGCATGGAGATTTCACATATGCGAACAACTGATTACCTCTCAGCCACAATGCTTGCCAAAAAGACATCCGCCACTCTGGATGCTTTGGAACAGGGCGAGACCGAAAAGCTCATCATCTTGAAGAACAACGCCCCCAAGGCCATTCTCATGTCAATGGAGAGCTACGAAGCCATGCAGGAAGAGATCGAGGATCTTCGACTGACTGCCCTGGCCCTGGCTCGCTCGGAGAGCTTTGATCCCGAGAAAGCACTTTCCCATGACTCTATGCTTGAAAAATTTGGTGCATGAGTTCCAGGGGTCCCTTTCCATGTCATGGACCATCCTCTACCATCATGCAATCGAAGACGATTTGGAAAGCGTTGGTCGGTCTGCGGCGCGCAGAATAGTGCGTGCCATAGATGCGAAACTTGCCCGTGCCCCGTTGCAGTTTGGTTCTCCACTATCCGGAAATCTGGCCGATTTTCGAAAACTGCGGGTTGGCGATTACCGCGTGGTATATCAGGTCCACGAAAATAAGGTTGTGGTCTTTGTTCTGGCTGTTGGCCCAAGAAGAGATAAAGAAATCTACAGAACGGCATTGAAAAGAAATATATACTGATGGGTGCGAAATGTTCTTTATATTGCGCTCCCATTTGTATGAAAATAATGCTCTAAGGTCTTGTTTTTACAGGATGTGTTATTTTCATGCTTCGTTGTGCCTGCGCTTTGGCAGGCATGTGGGTTTGTATGAAAAGCAGGCAGGTGGTTAGTTGGGATACTCCAAATCCAAATCCAAATCGGGATCGGGATCGGTATCGAAATCGAAAGAATATGTCGTTCGGTGCAGCAGGAACCTTCAGTTTATGCATCTCGATCCCGATCCCGATAGCGATTACGAACCCGAAGAAAGAAAATCACAACAATCGGTATCGAAATCGTTTGTATGCTTCGGTAGCGCAAGCGTGCCTGCGCCTTGGCAGGCATGTGGGTTAATAATTATGGCTTTCAGCCACCTTATCTTTACCACCTCTGGAGAATCTCCCTCAGCTCGGCCAGGGACCTGGTATTGACCACATCCCCTGCCTCCAGCCATCCCCGTCTGGCCTGCCCCACCCCGAAGCGGACCAGCCCGAGATTTCCGATCTGATGAGCGTCCGAGGATATGGCCACCTTCACCCCCAGCTCTTTGGCCGCCTTGCAGGAGATGTCATCCAGGTCCAGACGGTCCGGCTGACTGTTCAGCTCCAGGATGCATCCTCTCTCCCTAGCCCCACGCAGAATACGTTCCATATCCAGGGCATAGGCCTCCCTGGCCCCGATCAGCCGCCCGCTGGGATGCCCCAGAATCGTGCAGTTGGGGTTGTCCATGGCCCGCAGAATCCGCTCGGTCTGTTTCTCAGCCGACAGGTTGAAGGCTGTGTGCACCGAGCAGATGCAGAGGTCCAGCTTCTGCAGGATCCAATCCGGCAGATCCAGGCTCCCGTCCTTGAGGATATCCACCTCTGATCCCTTGAGCAGGGTCATCCCGGACAGGCGGTCATTCACAGCCTCTATCTCCTCGATCTGCTCCACAAGCCTTTGCTCGTCCAGACCGCCGGCCATGCCCAGGTTGCGGGTATGATCGCTTATCCCCAGGTATTCATAGCCCAGCTCCCGGGCTGCCTGCGCCAGATCTTCCAAGGTGTTCATCCCGTCCGAGGCCGTGGTATGCACATGCAGGTCCCCCCGCAGGTCCGTCTCTTCAATCAGCGTGGGGAGCAGCCCCTTTGCCCCGGCCTCCAGCTCCCCTCTGTCTTCCCGCAGTTCTGGTTGAATATAGGGCAGCCCCACGCAGGAGTACACCTCGTTCTCGCTTGCGCCCGCGATCTGGGTCTCACCCCGGAAGACTCCGTATTCATTGACCTTGAGCTCCAGATCCAGGGCCAGGCGGCGGACAGCGATATTATGGGCCTTGGAGCCGGTAAAGTAATGCAGGGCCGCGCCGAAGGATTCCGGCTCCACAAAGCGCAGATCTACCTGCAGCCCGTTTTTCAGGACCACTGAGGACTTGGTCCGCCCGTGAGCCAGCACCTGCCGCACATCCTCGTACTCGATCAAGGCCTGCATGACTTCGTCCGAACCGGACCCGGTGACCAGGATATCCAAATCGCCCACTGTTTCCTTGCGCCGCCGGAAGCTTCCGGCCACTGTCACCTCCTGCACTCCTTCCTGCTTTTGCAGTTGCCGGACCAGATCCTGTGCAACATCCTCCACAACAGCCAGCTTGAACCGCTTCTCCTGGCTCTGAAACCGCTTGACCTCCGCCAGGATATTCTTCTGGATCTTTGGGCCGAACCCGGACAGCTGGGCCACTTTGCCCTCCGCAGCCGCCTGCTGCAGATCAGCCGCTGAGTTCACCCCCAGCTCGTCGTGCAGGGCCTTGATCCGTTTGGGCCCCAGGCCCTGAACATGCAGGAGGCTGACCAGTTCCGGCGACACCCGCTGCCTGGCCTTCTCCAGAGCCGACAGGGACCCGGTTTGCACAATTTCCTTGATCTTGCCGGCCAGCTCCCGGCCGATGCCGGGATACTCGGTCAGATCCTCCTCCCGGCTGACCAGCTCGCGTAAATTGTGCGCAAGCCCGCTGACAGCCCGGGCCCCGTTGCGATAGGCCCTGACCCGGAAGGGATTGGCCCCTTCAATCTCCAGGATATCGGCCAGCTCTTCGAACATGGAGGCGACGTCCTTGTTGTGTGCCGGCATAGTCTTTATTCCTTGTTATTTGAATGAATATGATTATTCTAGCATATACAGCATGCGGCATCCATCCCATGGGCCGCCGAGGTCACCGCAACCGAACAAACGCTGATGATCACTGGCGCGAAGAATGAGCGTTTAGTGCAGCCGTTTGTTGTGATTTTCTTTCTTCGGGTTCGCAATCGATATCGATACCCATAAGCTGAGGATTCCTCCTGCACCGAATGACATATTCTATGAAAAACTGTTATTAGTTATTCGTTAATAGTTATCAGGATCAGATTGGGTAGCGACTCCCAGTCGGTATCGGTATCGAAATCGTTTGTATGCTTCGTTAGCGCAAGCGTGCCTGCGCCTTGGCAGGCATGTGGCTTAGAAAATACCGGGCCGAAAGTGTGCATCCAGAAGAGACGGCAAACTCCAAAAATCCACAGGCTATGTCGAAGAACCATATTCTTTCGATTACGATAGCGATCCCGATTTCGATTTGGATTATCCCAACAAGGTGGTATCCGTTCAGGAGATTGTATGTCAGACACACCAGGCCCTGGAAATCACTTGATCCACGAGAAAAGCCCCTATCTCTTGCAGCATGCCTTCAACCCGGTGGACTGGCACCCCTGGTCCGAAGATGCCTTTGCCCTGGCCAGACAGACGGATCGTCCCCTTTTCGTGTCCATCGGCTACGCCACCTGCCACTGGTGTCACGTCATGGAACACGAATCCTTTGAGGATCAGGACGTGGCCCAGGCCTTGAACCAAGGATTTGTTTCCATCAAGGTGGACCGGGAGGAGCGCCCGGACATCGACCAGATCTATATGAACGCCTGCCGCCTGATCTCCGGACGGGGCGGCTGGCCCCTGACCGTGGTCATGACCCCGGACGCAAAGCCTTTCTTCGCCGCCACCTATATCCCCAAGCATAGCCGCTTCGGCCAGCCCGGGCTTTTGGATCTTCTGGCCCAGATCACACGGATGTGGACCCACGACCGGGATCGGGTGCTGGACTCGGCCCGGAAGGTGGCCGGGGCGCTGCAAGGCCTGACCCCCGAAGCCTCCACGGTCACCCTGGACGAATCCGTGCTCAAGGCTGCCTTCGACGGCCTTGCTGACCGCTACGATCCGGAATACGGCGGCTTTGGGCAGGCCCCGAAGTTCCCCGCCCCGCACAACCTTCTGTTTCTGCTCCGCTATTGGAAGCGGTCTGGAAGCACTACGGCCTTGGACATGGTGCGTACCACGCTCCAGGCCATGCGCCGGGGCGGCATCTTCGACCAGCTGGGCTTTGGGTTCCACCGCTACTCCACGGACCGGACCTGGCTGGTGCCCCATTTTGAAAAGATGCTCTACGACCAGGCCATGCTGGTCCTGGCTCTGGCCGAAGCCTATGCGCACACCGGGGACGACTTCTATCCCCAGGTCATAGGAGAGACCATCGGCTATCTCACGCAGGATATGCGCCATCCCTCCGGCGCCTTCTATTCCGCCGAAGATGCCGACAGTGAGGGGGAAGAAGGGAAGTTCTACGTATGGACCAACCAGGACATCGAGGAGGTGCTCACCCCGGAGGAAGCCAAGCTGGCCAAAACGGTCTTCGGCCTCACTCTGGAAGGAAATTATACGGACGAGGCCAGCGGACGCCGGACCGGGGCGAACATTCTGCATCTTCCCCGCCCCTTGCACCAGGCAGCCGAAAGCCTGGGAGAAGACCCCCAAGACCTTTCAGCGCAGCTGGAGACCATCCGTTCCAAGCTCTTGGCCGCCCGCAGCCGCCGCCCCCGCCCCTTGCTGGACGACAAGATCCTTACCGACTGGAACGGCTTGATGATCGCCGCCCTGGCCCGGGCCGGACAGGTGGCGGACAACCGGCAGTACGTCCAGGACGCACAATCCGCTGCTGAGTTCATCCTGGACCAGATGCACGACAGTGGACGCCTCCTGCACCGCTACCGGGACGGGCAGGCGGCCATTCCCGGCATGCTCGACGACTACGCCTTCTTTATCTGGGGATTGCTCGAGCTGTATTCAGCCGTCCACGATCCCCGCTATCTGTCCCTGGCCCAGGATCTGACCCGCACATGCCTGGATCACTTCCGGGACTTGAAGCAGGGGGGCTTCTATCTGACCCCGGACGACGGAGAAGAGCTTCTGACCAGACCTCAGGAGGTCACCGACGGGGCCATTCCCTCCGGCAACAGCGTCATGCTCTCCAACCTGCTCCGCCTGGCCGCCATGGCCGGGGACCCGGAACCGGATCGCAGGGCCCGGGAATTGATCGCCGCCTTTTCCGGGACCGTGACCGAGATACCGGCCGGATGCACCTTTTTCCTCTGCGGGTTGGATATGGCCCTGAACAGCTCCGGATGAGCACGAAGAGAGGGGGCAAATGGAATGCTAAAGATCCTGCGGAGTAATGCCCTGGATGATCTGCTCGATGAGCTGTGCGCTTTCCGAGAGCTTGATCCGCTCCAGCTTCTCCACCCTGCTTCTGCACCATTGGCATCCGCCGTTTTCGGAAAAGACATGGGCGTACATCTCTTCAAAGCCAGGCCCCAGGGTGACATCCGGGGGTAGGTCTCCATGGGAGCGCTGCCGGCACATGCGGTAGGTCTCGACCATGTCCACCACTTTCTCCTTCATCCCCGGATGACGGGCCAAAAAGACATGCAGATCCTGAATAAAGGACACCAGATTCTGATACTCGGCCATTGCACTCATACTCCCGTATCCAGTTAGACACACTGATTTTTACAGGGACGGGACTGCAAAAAATCGTCTTATTACTGATCTCTGACCTCTGATCTCTGCTTAGCTCCAAGAGGGCGAATGATTATTCGCCCCTACACTCAATCCCCCGGATCCAGGCCTGAGGCCGATCTCTGATCTCTGTCTTCCGACCTCCGACCTCTGACTTCCGACCTCTGACCTCTGTCTTCTGTCTACAGACTACCGTCGTCTGATATCCGGATTCTTTTCCGTCCCCCCTTGAGGGGGGTACGGGGGGTGTTTCTTCTTTCTGTCTTCCGACTTCCGACCTCTGTCCACTGCCCACTGACTTCTGATCTCTGACCTCTGTCTTCTGTCTTCCGTCTACAGACTACCGTCGTCTGATATCCGGATTCTTTTCCGTCCCCCCTTGAGGGGGGGTACGGGGGGTGTTTCTTCTTTCTGTCTTCCGACTTCCGACCCCTGTCCACTGCCCACTGACTTCTGATCTCTGACCTCTGTCTTCTGTCTTCTGTCTTCTGCTCAGCCCCAAAGAAGGCGAATGATTATTCGCCCCTACTCGATCCGCCGGATCTGCACCGTTTCCTGGTCCAGCTCCTGGACATCGGATCGAATATTCTCAGGCCGAGCATCAGCCATATCACAATTCCTGCATACATTACAGGGTTTTTCGACGTAGCCTGTGGATTTTTGGAGTTTGCCGTCTCTTATACATGCTATTCCACTTTCTGTGTCGAAGAGCCCATTAGAGCTTCTGCATATTGGAGAGCTGAGAAAATTTCTTATCAAAGGTAAACACCGTATCGACCGTGCCCTGAAGATAATCTCTTCTTATGAGACGATCAGCAAATCCAGGACCTGCTCCCGGATACTCTTGAAGGACCAGCAAAGCCTGTCCGGTACTGGTGACCATTTTCGAGGCTAGAAAATCACGAAGGCATTCCACCGCTTCTTTTACAGGAACCTGATAGTGATAGGACAGTGCATGATATGTTTCTTGGATGACCAGGTCAGAAACCTGGACCTTTATCTGTTTCTGGTAACAATCTTTAACAAACCAAAATGCTCTCTGAGCTTGTTCTTCAGGAACACCCATTAATAATCGCAAAACAACGCATGTATCCAAACCAACAGAGGTCATATTTTCCTTCCCAGACCTGATCCAATAGATGTGCGGATGTCTTCCATCTCATGGCTCTTGCCTGAAGCGTATTTGCTCAAACGGCCAAACCAAGTTTGAGAGTGTTGTTTCTGGGATGTTAGGATCCAAACTGGACCTTCCTCAAGTTCTTTTCGCTCCAGCACAAGTTCATCCCCAGGCTGAATGCCAAGCTCCCGGCATAGCTGTACAGGAAAGGTAGCCTGTCGTTTGCTCGTAAGCTTGATAGTATGACTCATAATTGCCTCCTTACTCATATGCATAATAGTAAGGGGTAATAACATCCTGTCAAGGCGACCCGCGAAGATGCGATAGCAAAAATGGTTTTTGCCCTCGCCAGAAGTCAGAGATCAGAGATCAGAAGTCAGAGGTCATTAAAAACAAAGGGTTACAATTCCAGACTTCATCGCAAATGAACGGAATGCGACTTTTTGCAGTGACATCTGCTAAGTACAGATATTCGTAAATACAATGACATTGCAATGCCAACTGCATGCTCGATGAGAGCCCTACACCAAATCCCGGGGGATCTGTTCATCCCAGCTTCGGCTGAACACCCGGCTGTCCCCTTCAAAGGCGTCCAGATCAGCCCGGATATGAAAATGGGTTGCACTTGATGTGAGCAGGGTCCGGGCCTTTGTGGTCACCTCCCACGCTCCGCGCCTGAAACTGCGCTCCCATATGGTCTCTCCGCGCAGGGAATTGTAGTCGTCATCGCAAAAGACATAATTCTCAATGACCTTGCTGGCCACCTCCAGGTCGATATCATCAATCCTGTACACGCCCTCGTCGTTGATCACCTCCAGCCTGGATTCGTCCTTGGCCAAATCCCGGACCACAGTCCACGACTGCCGGGTGGGCTGGATCAATGTCTTGTTCAGGGCAGGAGCCGCCTCCGGCTGGGCAAAGGGCCTGACCTCCGCATCCTTGGGATTGGGGAGGCGAACCGGCAGAATAAGCCGGCTTGTCTTCCGGTACACGGTCAGCCGAACCGGGGCCGGGGAAGGCCAGGCCAGGGGCCAGTACACAGTGGAGATGGCCAGGCGGATCCGATTGCCGGCCGGGAATCTCTGGGCGATATCGTTCATCTGGATCCTGACCCGGTACCGCTTCCCCGGTTCAAGGGGCTCTGGATGCTCATGGCCGTTGCGATGGGTCAGATTGAGCAGCCCGTAGGTCACCCGGGTGGCTTTGTCGTCGGGCAGGATATCCGAGAGGCGGACGGCAATCATGGCCACCGGCCGGTTGGAGGACAGATCCAGCTCCACCACCGGCGGGCCCAGAATCTCCATATCTTCTTCCAACACATCGGAATCAAAGGTCATGGCCCCGCCGTCCTCATCCCGCTGATCGTGGGGAAGATCCGGGGGCGCGCTGTAGGAGCACCACTTCCCGGCAAACAGGCCCACGCTGAGTGGAGACTGCACGGTCAGCCCGTCCTCCTCATGTATCTCCTCCTGCGACCCCATCCAGGCAAACCCCAAATGATAGTCCACAGGCCTTGTATTCCGGCCCGGCCACGTATCTTCCACCACCCAGCGTCCCGGCCGGTGGTCGTAGCTGGTGGACGGGGCCACGCTTTCCTGCATCCAGACCCGAAGCATGGGGTCATCCATGATCCCGGTGTCTGTGTCCTTAAGCCACTGGTCCCACCAGCGCAGGGCTTCCTGCAGAAATCCAATGGCCGGCCCCGGCCGGCCCAAATGGGGATAGAGGTGGCTCCAGGGGCCGATCAGCCCCTTGCGCGGGACCTGCAGATTGGCCAAAAGGCGCATCACCGCGTTGGAGTACCCGTCCGCCCACCCGCTGACGGCCATGACCGGGCACTGAATGCAGGAGAAATCCTCGCACACCGAGCCGTGCTTCCAGTACTCGTCCCTGCGTTGATGCTTGAGCCACTTGGCCAGCCACAGCCCGCTGCCGTCCAGCCGCTGCATCCACATGTCCCGCCATGAGTCCCCCACAATCCGCGGATCGGGCGGACAGCTGTTGTGGCTGAACATGGTCGAGGCCCAGGACAGATTGTCCCCCAGCAGACAGCCGCCCATGTGATGGATGTCGTCGGAGTAGCGGTCGTCTGTGGAACACAAAGAGATAACCGCCTTCAGGGCCGGGGGCTGGAGAGCGGCCAGCTGCAGGCCGTTGAACCCGCCCCAGGAAATCCCGATCATGCCCACCCGGCCCGAGCACCAGGGCTGCTCCGCCAGCCACTGGATGATCTCCAGTCCGTCATCCAGCTCCAGCTGGAGATATTCATCCTCCAGCACGCCTTCGGATTCACCGCTGCCCCGGATATCCACCCGCACGCAGGCGTAGCCGTGTCCGGCAATGTATGCATGGTGCTGCACATCCCGCTCTGCGGTCAGATCGTTCTTTCGATAGGGGATATATTCCAGGATAGCCGGGACGGGATCGGTTTCCGCGTCCTCCGGCAGCCAGATCCGGGCGGCCAGCCGGCATCCGTCGGACATGGGAATCCACTCATTGAATATCTCCCGGACCGGGCGAGGAAAGGTGCTGACAATTTTCACGGCCTTGTGCTCCTTTTGGGGTTTCTATGCCCAGGCTCAGTATGAGTTATCCGTTAATAGTTATCAGGATCCGATTGGGTAACCAGTCCCAGTCGGTATCGGGATCGGTATCGAAATCGTTATCCATAAACTGAGGGTTCCTGCTGCACGGAATGACATATTCTTTCGATTTCGATAGCGATCCCGATTTCGATTTGGATTATCCCAACTATTAACTCATAACAGTTTTTCATACGAAAGCTTATCATACACGTGAGTGCCGGGTGGCGGGACCAAGAAAATGTGCGGGCCTGCCGCTCACGGCACACAAAAGAGACGGCAAACTCTTATGTAGGCAGTTCCACTTTCTGTGTCGAAGAGCCTTATTTTCATGCTTCGTTGTTCCCGCTTCGGGCATGTGGGTTTGGACACCAAAAACCGCGGTTCTGGAAATACAACACAGCACAGAACCATAGCCGCTGCCGATCTTTATCCCCGTCCCCCTTGAGGGGGGGTTGGGGGGTGTTTCTTGCACGACAATCGAAATATACCGATCCAGGAGCGGCGGTCCTGGCAAGTTATTCTGCAACCGGCTGAAATTCAAAGGGCAGCATCTCCTGGCACATGAGATACTTGTCCAGGAGCTCCTTTTGATCCTTCCCGCCGATGAACAGATGACAGATGGCGTGGCTGTAGCTGTCCTGCTCCAGAAGATCGGAGAGCTTCATCCCGGCCGCGACCTGAGGCCGGACAACGGCTCCCGGGATACGTTCCTGCACGTGTTCGATCTCCTGACCTGAGGGCACCCGGGTCACTTCCGCGTCACCGCTGAAAATCCGCCAGAAGAACTTAGCCGCGCAGGTGAACTCCCCCTGTCTGTGCGGGAAGTCGGGCTCTTCCCCGCAGGCCACCTGCACAGTGATCTGCTGATTGGATTGGCCGTCGACTTTCTCAAAGATGTCGCTGTGAGACTCGGAGACCCGGGTGTTGATTTCCAGGAGCCAGACTCTGTCCTGTTCCCGATTCCAATAGTACTCGATGTTAAACGCCGAGTTGTCGAACCCGATATAGGGGATGACCTTTTTGCTGATCGCGATCATCTGCTCCTGCACCACATCCGGCAGGGTGGACGGATATTCGTAGCGGAAAAAGCTGATCCCGTTCTCGTAGCGAATGGAATCGATGATCCCGATAGGCTCCACCCGGCCTTGAAAGGAATAGCCTTCCAGGGTGCACTGCCGCCCCCCGATGATGCTCTCGGCCAGGCAGAAGTGCCCCGGAACCCCGGCGACCCTTGGGGGCAGATCGGCCTGGCTCAGGACATAGTTGAACGGCTCGGAGATGAGATGGATCTGGCCCGGATCTGGGGAATGGCCCGCTCAAAATCGTCCCGGTTCTCGATCCGGAAACCGAGCAGGGACCCTGAGGCCTTGATGGGCTTGACCCAGAAGGGCGGCTCGAGCTCAATGCGTTCGTAAACACCATCTTCAAAGGGGTCAAAGGCCTGAAACCGAGGGATATGCTCCGGGATGATCTCCTGCTGCACCAGGCGGCTCCAATACTTGTGCTCGCACTTGAGCAGGCCCTCCAGACTGGGGGCAAGCTTGCCGAACCGGGCACAGAGCAGGGGCAGCATGGTGCTGACCGGAAAATCCATATAGGCCCCGATCCCGTGGATCTCTTTTCCGGTCTCCTTTTGCCATCTGCGCAGCTGCTTTTCGGCCCTGTCCAGCATGTCGGCAATGGGGAAATCGTAGGTATCCAGGATTTCGGAGGGATCCAAGAGGCCATGGAAGGAATACCTCTCGGCGTTGCGGATGGATCTGAGCTTGGACAGGTTGAAATCGTTCAGGCCGATGAAAAAGACATTTTTGGGGTCCATGGCGGCTTCCTCTCCTGGCGATCCGGAGATTCAGAACATGCTGCAAACAGCTGCAGCCATTTTCAGGTTCTTCGACGTAGCCTGTGGATTTTTGGAGTTTGCCATCTCTTCTGTATGCAATTCCACTTTCTGTGTCGAAGAGCCCATTTTCATATCCTGAGCTTCTATCCAACTATCCATGAACCCCGGGAAAAAAGCAATCAGAAGAGATTCTTTGCTCGCAGGCTCGCTTACGAATGACCCACAGGAGAGTGACGCCCCGCCGGATGGTTCGGATGCCCCCCTCTTGTCATTCTGAAGGAGCGAAGCGACTGAAGAATCTAAGGAAAGGGGCACTATCCAACCACCCCTGCCCCTCCTTGCCAAGCTGGTCTTTATACACACATGACACCGTGGGTTTTATCCTCAGAGGGCAGATGCGTGGCGGAAACCGCCTCCTCTGAGGACAATTGCGCGCAGACGCGTGACCGGAAGCCGTCTAGGATTGGCCCTACGAAGAAAGCGGGGTGCATATTGTCAATATCTGTACTTTGTTTGGCCCAGAACCGTGATCCTCTGTGTAGGGGCAGGCTTCGCGCTTTAGCGTAATGCCTGCCCTCTGGGCCTTCCTCCTGCCCGCGGTGTCAGGTGTGTGCGATGCCCTCCCTGGCAAGGAGGACAGGGGTGGTTGGGACGGTGATTCTTCAACTTCTTTTTTTCAGCGTCCATCACTGAAGACTCATGGCCTTTTCCGGACACAGCTCCTGGCAGCAGAAGCAGGTGATGCAGGTATCGGCATCCACCTCCGGGATGTTGTCCTCGCCCATCTCCAGGGCCGAGACCGGACAGTGCTCGATGCACTCCCCGCACCCGGTGCACAGCTCCGGATCGGCCCGGGGCTTGAGTCCGGCCTTGCTCCGCATCATCTCCTGGATATCGGCATTGGCCATATGGTCCTCCCCGCCAAGGGGCGGGAGCTTGAAGTCCGGAATCCGCACCAGATCGCCTATGATCTCAATGCCCTGCGGATCAAAATCTCCCAGGCCCAGATCCCTGGCCTTGTGCAGGGAGCGCAGCCGTCCCGGATCCAGGCCCATCATGGAAGCCATCACCGCATCCATGGCCACTGCATTGTCCGCGGCCAGGATGCGGCCGATGTCCCGCAGGTCCGGAGAGGCCGGACCGTTGCCTTCCATGCCCACCACGGCGTCCATAATGAACAGGTCCGGGACCCGGAGCCGGAAGACATCCACAATGGTTTCCTGAAACCGCTCCGGGGTCTTGGAGGCCTTGTGCAGCTTGGCCTTGAGTCCGCCCGGCAGGATGCCGTAGCTGTTCTTGATCGCCCCGGTGATCACGGTCAGGCCGTGGGTCTTGAACTTGGGCAGGCTGATGACCACGTCCGCGTCCAGGACCGCCTTGGATACCCCGACCCGGGGCAAAAGCTCGGGATCAAAGTCCATCTGGACCGAATCCGTCCCGATGTTCTGATAGTAGCCCTGGGCGGCCTCCATCAGCCCGCTCTGCTCAAAGCAGCGCTCGTTGTCCCCATAGTTGAACAGGCCGGGGTTGTCCCCGACCACGATCGAGGCCGGCTTGTAGTCTTCCACCGCCCGGACCACTGCCTGGAGCAGGGCCGGATGGGTGACCACCCCTTCCTCCGGCTTGGCGATGCGCAGGACATTGGGTTTTATCAGCACCTTCTTGCCGGCCATATCCTGGGGAAAAAGCTCCAGGGCCTTGCGCACAGCCGGCAGGCAGGTGGTATAATCAGCTGGTTCAATAAGCACACGGGACATATAATCCTCCATTGGATTCAGCAACTCATGGAAACATGATTTTCATTGACTTTCCCGTCATTGCGAGCACCTGAAAGGTGCGTGGCAATGTCATCCCAACATTCCAAGATTGGATCACTTGTAAATGTTGGCTCTTCGACACAGAAAGTGGAATTGCATACATAAGAGTTTGCCGTCTCTTCTGTGTGCCGTGAGCGTAAGGCCCGCACATTTTCTTGGTCCCGCCACCCGGCACTCACGTGTATGATAAGCTTTCGTCACACAAACCCACATGCCTGCCAAAGCGCAGGCACAACGAAGCATGAAAATAACACATCCTGTAAAAACAAGACCTTAGAGCATTATTTTCATACAAAAAGCAGTGACCTGCACGTGAGTAGCCGGGAGGGGGCAGGCATCCCCCTTTGGCGGGGCTTAGAAAATACCGGGCCGAAAGTGGGCACACAGAAGAGATGGCAAACTCCAAAAATCCACAGGCTACGTCGAAGAACCTAAATGTTGCCCCTGTCAAGATTCAAGGGGGTCTTTCTCAGCGAGGCCCCGGCTTCTTTGACATTGACTTCCATCCCACCCCTCCGTAAAAGAGTTGATCTCAATATGCACCAAATGTAGTATTTGGGCCCAAAAAGATCAACTACCCCGCATGCCTGCCAAGGCGCAGGCACGTTTGCGCTTCCGGGAACGCCAGGCGCCTGCCCGGCTCTTTCAAGGTCCGGTCATGCCCCAGCTGTTGCAGGAGCGATAATCACTTTGATCAGAGATTCTTCGCTCCCAGACTCGCTCAGAATGGCAAGAAAAAAGAATGGCGGCCCGCCGGATTGTTCTGATGCCCCCTCTTGTCGTTCTAAAGGAGCGTAGCGACTGAAGATTCTCATCTGTACGGGGTATCTCGGTCCTTTCATACAAAACCACCAAAGCGAGCACAACCTATGAGCCACGACGAACCGAACAAGATCATCTACTCCATGATGGGAGTGAGCAAGCACTACAACCACCAGCCGGTAATCAAGGACATCTCCCTGTCCTACTTCTACGGGGCCAAGATCGGGGTCATTGGCCTGAACGCCTCGGGCAAGAGCTCTCTTTTGCGGATCATGGCCGGGGTGGACCAGGACTTTGAGGGCGAGACCCATCTGGCTCCGGGGTACAGCGTGGGCTATCTGGAGCAGGAACCCGAGCTGGACCAGGCCAAGACCGTGCGGGATGTGGTGGCCGAAGGCGCGCAGGAAGCCTTTGACCTCCTGCAGGAGTTCGAGGAAATCAACGCCAAGTTTGCCGAACCCATGGACGACCAGGCCATGGATAAGCTGATCAATCGCCAGGCCGAGGTCCAGTCCAAGCTGGACGCGGTCAATGCCTGGGATATCGAGAGCCGTCTGGATATGGCCATGGAGGCCCTGCGCTGCCCTCCCGGAGACACGCAGGTCGCAAACATATCCGGGGGGGAGAAGCGGCGGGTGGCCCTGTGCCGCCTGCTCATCCGCCAGCCGGACATCCTGCTCCTGGACGAGCCCACCAACCACCTGGATGCGGAGACCGTGGCCTGGCTGGAACACCATCTGCAGGCCTACCCCGGCACGGTAATCGCCGTGACCCACGACCGCTATTTCCTGAACAACGTGGCCGGCTGGATCCTGGAGCTGGACCGGGGGGTGGGCGTGCCATGGAAGGGCAACTACGCCTCCTGGCTGGAGCAGAAAAAGACCAAGATGCAGCAGGAAAAACGGGTGGACAAGAAGTGGCGGACCACCCTGGCCCGAGAGCTGGAGTGGCTGCATATGAGCCCCGAGGACCGGCACAAGCACAACCAGGAGCGGATCGTCAAGTACTCCGATCTGCTCTCAGCAGCCGACACCCAGAGTGAAGACCTGCAGATCGTCATCCCCCCGGGACCCCGCCTGGGCGACGTGGTGGTCGAGGCCGATCAGGTGCGCAAGGCCTTCGGGGACATCCTGCTCATGGACGGCATGTCCTTTACCGTTCCTCCGGGAGCCATCGTGGGCATCATCGGACCCAACGGGGCCGGGAAAACCACCCTATTCCGCATGCTGACCGGAAATGAAGAGCCGGACGACGGCACCCTGCGCCTGGGCCAGAGCGTCAAGCTGGCCTACGTGGAGCAGAGCAGGGAGAAGCTGGATCCACAGCAGACGGTCTGGGAGGCCATCAGCGGGGGCAAGGACACCATCCGCCTGGGGGACAGGGAGGTCAACTCCCGGGCCTATGTGGCCCGGTTCAATATCACCGGCGCTGAGCAGCAGCGCAAGGTTGGCGAGCTCTCCGGCGGGGTGCGCAACCGGGTCCATCTGGCCATGATGGTCAAGGAAGGGGCCAACCTCCTCCTGTTGGACGAGCCGACCAACGATCTGGACGTGAACACCATGCGGGCCTTGGAAGACGCCCTGCAGAGCTTTGCCGGCAGCGCCATGATCATCAGCCACGACCGCTGGTTCCTGGACCGGGTGGCCACCCATATCCTGGCCTTTGAAGGCGAAAGCCAGGTGGTCTGGTTCGACGGCAACTTCAGCGAATACGAGGAGGACAAGAAGCGCCGCCTGGGCCAGGACGCCCTGCAGCCGCAGCGGATCAAGTACCGAAAGCTGACTAGATAGGCTGGTACCGGCATGCCTAGCACCAGTGATCAGCGAAAATCTGCGTAATCAGCGGCTATTTCTTCTCTTTTGCCCCTGATGGGCTGTCTGCGGAAAGAAAAGAGGAAGAGCCTTAACCGCTGATAAAGATGATCAACGCTGATGGGAGGAAAAAGGCCTCTGGTCATAGATCAGCGGAGATCTGCGTAATCTGCGATTATTTCTTCTCTTTTGCCACCGAAGGGCTGGCTGCGGAAAGAAAAAGCGAAAGAGCTTTTTACCGCTGATAAAGATGATCCGCGCTGATGAGAAAAGAAGCCTTTTCTTGTCAGTGATCAGCGAAGAAAGGAATATCCTTTGCGGGCAATGAACTACTTGTTTGCATGTTCTGTTTTGGAGATCTCTGTCCAGGTGGGCATCATAAGTCCTGTCCATATAACTTACTGAGCACTAAGCCCATTCAGGCTCAGGTATGTCTATAGCATCCATCATAAATCCAGGTTCAAAGGGGACTTCAGCTTCAAGCATTTCTTGAGCGCCAACCTTGAGAGACTCCAGAAGTTCTTCTTTGGTCTCTTCCTGAGCATTGACACCGGGCAGATCCACCAACCAGCCAATCCACCAGCCATCGGTTTGCTTTATAACGGCTCTGAATTTCATGGCTTACCTCAGAAAAGGTGTCTGTCCCTTTATGCTCCTTTGGGTAAGTCATATTCTTATGCAGCGAACCGTCTCACTTCAAGCTCTGATGACTCATCCATGGAATCGAAAAGTATTTCCAGTTGCTCCATTACGGTATCTGTCAATTCGTACTCACCACAGAAAATACATTGCTCCACTGGGACATCCTTGACCACAATGATCCGGTGATCTTCAAGTTTAAAAGGAAGATCTGTCCGGATACTCTCCATGTTCCCGCCACATAATCGGCATTTCATTTGATACGCCTTTTCTTGAAATTGTTAGTCCACTCAGCAGGATCTGGCCTATAGGATGTAATTACACGTACATTATTCTCGTTTGTATCTACACCAAGAAGAATATGAAATATTTCATCATCGTATTTTGACCACACTAAACAACTTGGCAAGTACTTATCCTCAGGGTAAGATTCGATCAGAATATAGCTCTCAACAGATTCCAAAATCCAAGAACGACGTATTGATCTCTGTCGAAGTCGCATATTTACGTGATAGGTCCAAAACATATTCCTGGACCTGACACAAGACTGAATGAATTGAAGTGGAAATTCAGGTGGTTCCATTAAGTATCAAGATATCCGAAATTCAGCTAAAAGGCAACAACCACTACAGCAACACACATCATCTTACAACACCAACCTGACTACATTTCAAACTCCCAACCTTTTCATGGAGTACACCCCTTCCACACCACCGACAGAGGTAAACTTCCGCTTCACCCAGTTAAACATTTACCCCGTTTAACCTTCTTGAATTTAACTGGGGCGGCAAAGCCGTAGACCGAAGGTCTGTTTAACCGGGTCTATCCTAGGACCTCACAGGTATTTGACCTGGTCGAAAGCAAAATTGTCAAATCCAACCTGCCCCTTTTCTCTCATTTGACCCTGATGGCGGATCTGTAGAAGTAAAAAGAAGAAAAGATTTTTACCGCTGATAAAGATGATCCGCGCTGATAAGAAAAGAAGCCTTTTCTTGTCAGTGATCAGCGAAGATCTGCGT
>NZ_JIAK01000021.1 GCF_000620765.1 Desulfovermiculus halophilus DSM 18834 | reverse complement strand
GCATCGTAAAGTGAGTGCCGGACACATCCGGTATTAGCCCCGCTTTCGCAGGGTTATCCCAGATCTCCGGGTAGGTTATCCACGCGTTACTCACCCGTCCGCCGCTGTACTCTCACGCCGAAGCATGATTTCTCGCTCGACTTGCATGTGTTAGGCACGCCGCCAGCGTTCATTCTGAGCCAGGATCAAACTCTCATGTTAAAAACGCGAATTCCTTCCGGCTAGTTAGCCTTCAGGATTGCTGGCTATTCTCTATCACCCAACTCACTATTTAATTGTCAAAGACCTTGCGTCCAGAAGACATAAAGCCTATCTGAACATTCTTTTCCTGTCAATATCCTTTCAACCCTTGGCTTGAAAAAATACTGACCGCTCGACTTAAACTGACCGCTCTCGCGCTCAGCTCCGTCAAAAAACCTGGAAAAGATCGGCTGTCCCGACTGAGGCGTTCCCCGTCGCGACAAGAAGAGATTTGTATCCAAACAGGTCTCTGGTGTCAATAAGAATTTCAAATTTTCTTTTTTAAATTCTTATCATTCCGATAATATTGACTATTTTAAAAGCTCAGATACGGCATGCCTGATACGGCAGCATGTCTGCACTGCATGCCGGTTGGCAGCAAAGATCAGTATGGACATTTGGGCGGTTCAATCTTACATTTTGCAGTCCGGTAATCGGTTGTTCCATGAACCTGCAGAGAAGAGAGAAGCTTCGTATGCCCTGCCCCAGATACACATTCGTTTCGGATCAGGACTGGGTCAGCTTCGCCGCCCACCTGGAAGAGCGGAACACTCCCCAAGAGTCAGTTCAGCAATCGGTCCGCTGTATACTGGATGAGGTTTCCTCCTCTGGTGATCAGGCGCTTGCATCTTATACTCAGCAGTTTGACAGTCCGGATTTCAAGCCTTCGCAGATCAAGGTTCCCCTGCGCGCCCTGGAGGAAGCCCTGGATGCAGTCCCGGCCCAGGATCTGGCCCTTATAGAAGAATCAGCAGCAAATATCCGGCGCTTCCACCGGCAACAGAAAGAGCATTCCTGGCTGGACGACTCCACTCCAGGACTGATTACCGGACAGCTCGTCCGCCCTGTTTCCCGGGCAGGCCTGTACATACCCGGAGGCAGATCCGGAGATACTCCTTTGATCTCCAGCCTGCTCATGAACGCTATCCCGGCCCAGGAGGCCGAGGTTGAAGGCATCGCCATAGTCACCCCTCCCCGCAAGGACGGGACTATAAATCCTTATACCCTGGCTGCTGCCGCTGTCTTGGGGCTGACTGAAGTCTATGCAGTGGGCAGCGCCTGGGCCGTAGCCGCCCTGGGCTACGGCACGGAATCCATCCCCCGGGTTGAGATTGTCACCGGACCAGGAAACATTTTTGTGACCACAGCCAAGCGGATGCTGGCCGGCCGGGTGGGGATCGATCTCATCGCCGGCCCCAGCGAGATCGCCGTTCTGGCCGACGGCACGGCCCGCTCGGAATGGCTGGCAGCTGATCTCCTGTCCCAGGCTGAACACGATGCCCAGGCCTCCGCAATGCTCATCAGCCCTGACTCCGCAGTATTGGAAAAGACCCGGGAGGCCTTGAAGAAACAGCTGCACCAGCTGCCCCGGCAGGACGTCGCCGCGTCCGCACTCTCTCAATGGGGAGGTTTGATCCAGGTTCCGGACCTGCGTACAGGGATTCAGCTGATCAATGCCCTGGCCCCAGAACACCTTGAGCTCTGTCTGGATGATCCCTGGTCCTGCCTGAGCCATATCAGGAATGCCGGGGCTATTTTTCTGGGTCACTACACCCCGGAGCCACTTGGAGACTATTTCGCCGGCCCGAACCATGTCCTGCCCACTATGGGCTCCGCCAGGTTCGCCTCTGCGTTATCGGTTCAAAACTTCATGAAAAAAAGCAGCCTTATTGCCGCCACCGGGGAGTATTCCCGGCGCAATGCGGATAAGGTTGCCCGCTTGGCCCGGCTGGAGGGCCTGGAAGCCCACGCCCGCAGTGCAGAAATACGCCACAATCAGTAAAGGAGCAGCTTCGAAATGCCAGTAGTCGCTGAAACATCCATCCAGGAGTATCCTCTGGTTTCCAAAGGGAAGGTCCGGGACATCTATGCCGTTGATCAGGAGACCCTGCTCATCGTCACCACGGACCGCATGTCGGCCTTTGACGTCATTATGCCCGACCCCATCCCCTACAAGGGTGTGGTCCTGAACCAGCTGACCTGCTTCTGGATGCAGAAGTTTGCCTCCCTGGTTCCCAACCACATTAAAGCCGCAGCAGTTTCCGACTACCCCAAGGACCTGCAGCGATACCGGGAGCAGCTGGAGGGCCGTTCCGTCCTGGCCAAAAGGGCCGATCCTCTGCCCATAGAGTGTATTGTCCGCGGGTTCTTGAGCGGTTCCGGCTGGAAGGACTATCAAAGGACCGGGCAGGTGTGCGGCATCGACCTTCCCGCAGGTCTGCAGGAATCATCCCGCTTGCCCCGCTCCCTGTTTACCCCGTCCACCAAGGCTGATATCGGTGAACACGACGAAAACATCAGTCTGGAACAGGCCAGGGCCAGAATGGATCCCGAGCTTGTGGACAGAGTGCAGGACCTTTCTATACGGATTTACGAACACGGTGTTCAACACGCTGAAGAGCGGGGACTGATCATTGCCGATACCAAGTTCGAGTTCGGGCTGATTGACGGTTCACTGGTGCTCATCGACGAGGTCCTGACTCCTGACTCGTCCCGGTTTTGGCCCCAAGACCAGTATCAGCCTGGCATCAGCCAGCCCAGCTTTGACAAACAGTATCTTCGGGACTGGCTGACCGAAAACTGGGACAAGACATCCCCGGCTCCGGCCCTGCCCCGGGAGGTCATTGCCCAGACCAGGGACAAATACCTGCAGGCCTACAGACTGTTGACCGGCCAGGAACTGAACATCGACCTCTAACCTGGAGGATTTCTATGAACACCTTGCTCGGTATCGGCATCGCCATTGCCGTGTGGATCGGACTCGTGAAGTTCGTATTTCCCAAGTTTGGGATCAAGGGCTGAGGCCCACGCCAGGAAAGCTGCAGTTGGCAGCCAAAAGACAAAGAACAGTAAGCTCTGGATGTGGAAGGGGCCGCCGGGCCCCTTCCGGCTTTTAAGGATTATCGGCAAGACCTCCTGCGGGGCTGACACGCATCAACCCAGAGACATATATCCTTCCGCCAGATCCTCCAAGGCTCCGTCCTGAAGAATTGTTATCCGCCGTTTGTCCACCTCGATGATCCCTGCCTCCCCCATTCTCTTCAAAACCCGGGACAGGGTCTCCTGGGAGGTACCCAGGACCTTGGCCAGCGTGCCCTTGCTCACCTCCAGGGTGACCTGCTCTCTCCCCCCCTGGGCGTCCTGAAGCTGGGCCAGGTAGGAAGCCAGGCGACTGGGCAGCTCTTTGAGGGACAGGTCCTCGACCAGACGGGTGAACTCGCGCAAACGTCGGGCCAGGACAGCCAGCATGTTCAGGGCCAGGGAGGGATCCTGTTCAAACAAGGTCCGCAGACGCTCCCGGGGAAAAAACAGAAGCCTGGTCGGCTCCAGGGCCAGAGCATGAGCCGGGAAGGTATCTCCGGCAAAAACCGGCACTTCCCCTATGGGCTCTCCGGGGCCGAAAACATGCAGTATCTGCTCCCGTCCGTCCAGGGACAGCTTGTAGACCTTCACCCTTCCGCTGATAAGCACGTAAAATCCATTGCCTGGATCTTCCTGGCTGAAAATGACCTGATTTTTGTCAAACCCCACCTCCTGGCTCACCTCTTCCAGCTCGTGAAGCTGCTTCTGTGGCAACCCCTGAAAAAGTGGGACACTGCCCAAATCAAAACCTGTTGTCATATCCCAATCCTTGTCAGAACCAACCCCGCTTTTTGAACTGATAGAGCATTCCCCCTGCAAGTCCGATCATCCCTCCCCAGACTGCCGGATATCCGTACCGCCAGGAAAGCTCAGGCATATACTCGAAGTTCATCCCATAAATGCCGACGACAAAAGTCAAGGGAATGAACAAGGTGGCAATAACGGTCAACACCTTCATTACCTGGTTCATCTGCCGGCTAAGCAGGGAAATGTATATATCCAGGGTTCCGGAGAGTACATCCCTGTAGCTCTCGAGTGCATCCAGGACCTGGTGGATATGATCGAGGACATCCCGAAAATAGACTTCCACCTGTTCCGAAACCTGTGCGAACTCGCCCCGGACAACTTCGCGCAAAGAGTCCCGCAGGGGCCAAATGGAATGCCGGACAAAAATGAGCTCCTGCTTTGCCTCGTGAAGGGTCTGCAGAACTTCCGGATTCGGCCGCTCCAAGATCGAGTCCTGAAGATCTTCGATCTTATCCCCGATATGCTCCAGAACCCCGAAGTAATGATCGACCACCGTATCCACCAGGGCATAGGCCAGATAGTCATTGCCCATCTTCCTGATTTTCCCCTTAGTGTTGGCTATCCGGTGCCGAACCGGATCGAAGACATCGCCTTCCCGCTCCTGAAAGGACAGGACCCAGTCATTTCCGAGGATCAGGCTGATCTGCTCCTCTTGAACCGCATTCCTGCTCTCATTGTAGGTCAGCATTTTGAGCACAACGAACAGTGTCTGTTCATACTCCTCGATTTTGGGCCTTTGCCCAGTATGCATAAGATCTTCAAGCAAGAGGTGGTGCAAGCCGAACAAGGCGCCCACCTCGGCAATAAGCTCCGTATCGTGCACCCCGATTATATTGATCCAGGATACCTGTCCCGGCAGGATCAGGTCTGCGCTTTCCTCAACCGTAATATCCTGATGATGCGTGCACTGCTCAAAATCGTAAACAAATGCCGAAATACTGCTTGCTGAAATGGCATGCTCACCGATGTGGATCAAGCTGCCTGGCGGCAATCCGGTCTTTTCCGAAGCTTTGTCCAGAATCTCAGCCATATCTCACCTCCTCGGAAATCGGGGCCAGCTCTTCTTGACCTTGAATCTTCCTCCAGAGTAGAATATGTCTTTGAAAATGAACACCTCTTTTCCACACAGCCTCTCCTGAAAGCAAGGATCCTGCATGACCCAGCCGTCCAAATCCGACAGCGCAAGATCAACGTCCGCCAAGAAGCTCATCCAGAAGCTGAGCCAGATCCTGGACAACCACAAAGGCGAGCGCCATGTGATTGTTATCCAGGACTTTCCTGATCCGGATGCAATTTCCGCCGCCTATGCGCATCAGCTGATCAGCACGGCCTACGATATAGAAGCTGATATTGTGTACAGCGGCAGCATCAGCCACCAGCAGAACCTGGCCCTGGTCAATCTTCTGGGCATCTCTCTCCTTCACTTCGACCGGTCCATGGACATGAGCGTCTACTCCGGCGCTGTGTTCGTCGATCATCAGGGCACAACAGCCAGACAGCTGACCAAGGCCTTGGAAAAGGCCGGGGTCCCGATCCTGATAGTCTTAGACCACCATGAACCCCAATCCACCCCCAACGCAGAGTTCTGCGATATACGAAGCATCGGGGCCACCGCCACCATGTACGCCCAATACCTGGAACAGGGCATCCTGGAACTGGATTCCGGAGCTGAGGAACATATGAAAATGGCCACTGCTCTGATGCACGGGGTCATCACGGACACCAACAACTTTATGCGGGCCGGACCGGAGGATTTTTATGCAGCCGCCTTCTTGAGCCGCTATCGAGACGCCGACATTCTGGAGCAGATCATGAACCAGGCCAGATCGAAAAAAACAATGGAGATCATCCAAAAAGCACTGGAAGAACGGGTCATCGCCGAAAGCGTTTCCATTGCCGGAATCGGCTACCTGCGCAGCGACGACCGGGACGCCATTCCCCAGGCGGCCGACTTTCTGGTTACCGAAGAAAATGTGCATACTGCTATTGTCTACGGCCTGGTTCAAGGCGCGGACCAGCAGGAGTCCATAATCGGATCCCTGCGGACCTCCAAGCTGACCCTGGATCCGGACAACTTCCTGAAAGGGGCCCTGGGACATGATGCATCCGGATCTCCATACGGCGGAGGAAAGCATTCGGCCGGAGGATTTCAGATTCCGGTCGACTTCTTGGCCCAGGGAAAAGGCGAGGAATACAGACAGGTTAAGTGGAAGGCTTTTGACGCCCAGATCAAGCAAAAAATCTTCGACAAAATCGGGTTCGACTCCTCGGCTAAGACCCAAGAGTAGCCACTGTCCCTGCCAGAAAAATATGGCTCTTCGACACAGAAAGTGAAATTGCATACATAAGAGTTTGCCGTCTCTTCTGTGTGCCGTAAGCGGCAGGCCCGCACATTTTCTTGGTCCCGCCACCAGGCACTCACATGCATGATATGCTCAGTCCATCTGAAGGCAATGTCCATCATGTGAGTGCCTGGAGGGGGCAGGATCCCCCTTTGGCGGGAGTTAGAAAATACCGGGCCGAAAGTGGGCACACAGAAGAGATGGCAAACTCCAAAAATCCACAGGCTACGTCGAAGAATCAAAAATATGCATTTTGCAAAAACACCCCAATTATTTTTTGGATATAATAAACTACGGTGGACAATTTTGGCAAATTATAAAATTAAGCCCACTATTCCATACACTTACAAGATACTCTTTCCACAAACAGTTTGACAGAAGTCGGGTTCTGATCTAGACCCAGTCCTCAGTGGAAACACCGTATCAATGCGCCGTTTCTCAGGAGAAAAATCCCTTCCCAGACAACGGCAATCCTCCATTTTGGCTCGTCGACACAGGAAGTGGAATTGCATGCATAAGAGTTTGCCGTCTCTTCTGTGTGCCGTAAGCGGCAGGCCCGCACATTTTCTTGGTCCCGCCAAAAGGGGGAAACCAGGCACTCACATGCATGATATGCTTAGTCCATCTGAAGGCAATGTCCATCATGTGAGTGCCTGGAGGGGGCAGTGATCCCCCTTTGGCGGGGCTTAGAAAATACCGGGCCGAAAGTGGGCACACAGAAGAGATGGCAAACTCCAAAGATCCACTGGCTGCGTCGAAGAACCTCCATTTTTTTGTCCACGGGTTTTATGGCTCGTCGACACCGGTGCCATCCAGCCATCATGGTTTCAGCTCTCGCTGAACATCGAACCTGAACCGCAGAATATACTGTCTATTATGAGTACACACAGCTTAAAGCATAGTGACCCTGAAATCTGGCAGGCCATCGCCACAGAGGAAAAGAGGCAGCTGCAGACCATTGACCTCATTGCCTCGGAAAACCTGACCTCTGCTGCCGTACGCGAGGCGACTGGAAGCTGCCTGACTCACAAGTATGCCGAGGGCTACCCCGGTCGACGCTACTACGGCGGATGCGTCAATGTGGACGTGGTGGAGACCCTGGCCAAAGAGCGGGCCTGTGCCCTTTTTGGGGCTGAATACGCAAACGTCCAGCCCCATTCCGGCTCCCAGGCCAATATGGCGGTCTATTTCGCGGCCATCAAGCCCGGCGATACGGTCTTGGGGATGGACCTGGCCCATGGCGGCCACCTGACCCATGGGAGCAAAGTCAACTTTTCCGGAATGATGTATAATACTGTCACCTATGGAGTGGATCCAGAGACCCACACCCTGGATTATGAGCAGATCCGCCGCCTTGCTCTGACGCACCAGCCGAAGCTGATCATCGCTGGGGCAAGCACATACCCGCGAAAGATAGATTTTCAAGCCTTTCGGGCCATTGCCGATGAGTCAGGGGCTCTGCTTATGGCTGATATGGCCCATATTGCCGGACTGGTCGCTGCCGGCCTGCACCCGTCCCCGATTGGACAGGCCCATTTCGTGACCTCCACCAGCCACAAGACTATGCGCGGCCCACGGGGAGGGTTCATCCTCAGCTCCAGCGAGTATGGCCGGACCCTCAATTCCAAGATCTTCCCCGGCATGCAGGGCGGTCCGTTGATGCATGTCATCGCAGCCAAGGCTGTGGCCTTCGAAGAGGCCAAGGGCCAGGAGTTTCATAACTATCAGGGCCGGATCATAGCCAACGCCAAAGCCCTGGGCCGCAGCCTGGAGCAGGCCGGATTCTCCATGCTCACCGGTGGAACGGACAACCACCTCCTGCTCATTGATCTTCGAGACCACGAGCTGACCGGCCAGGAAGCGGAACGCATCCTGGATCAGGTCGGGATCACGGTGAATAAGAATGCCATCCCTTTCGACCCGGCTCCGCCGACGGTCACATCCGGCATCCGTATCGGCACCCCTCTGGTCAGCACCAGGGGGATGACCGAAAGCGACATGGACACAATCGCCTACTGGATCCAGGCCGCCCTGAGTTCTCATGCCAACCAGACCGTGTTGAGCCAGATCCAGGAGCAGGTCCAACGCTTTGCCTCCTCGTTTCCGGTCACAGCAGCGGGGTAGATTTTGACCTGCCGGGCGACATCGCCCATGTCTGATCAGGAGGTGACCGTCACCCGGCTGCTCCCCGGTGCACCGTGATACAGTCCTGAGGGCAGATGATCACCGCTGCGTCAAGCTCGGCACACTCCCCTGCCCCATCCTGGCGAATCACAGCCTTTTCCCCGGCCTCATCCCAGGCAAAGATCTCGGGGCACAGCTCAATACAGCTGCCGCACCCCGAACAACGGACATGGTCAACAGAGACTTCCAGTCCCATTGTATCCTCTCCCACATATTCATTCATGCTCCCGGCTTGAGCGGCTTGTTCAAGCTCAGCGCTCCAGCGGCCAGGTTGACAGAAATCTGATTGTGTTTAGTTACTGTTGGTGTTGTCAACACACGCATGTCATCCAGCAAGCAACCATGGAGATCTCTATGAACTGCGCAAAATGCAATGCAGCTATTCCGGAGAATGAAGCATATGTCTACGCGGACCAGACACTGTGCGAGGATTGCTACCTTGACCTGGTGGCCAAGCCCCAGGCCTGCGACCCCTGGGCCGTGTACTCGGCACAGAACACCTCGACCCAGGAAAGCGACCTCACGGATACCCAGCGCAGGATCCTGGACGCAATCACTGCCCATGGGCCTTTGACCCAGGAGGAGATATGCTCCCGGCTGGGAATCGACAGCCAGGAGTTCGCAGCCAACTTCGCCGTGTTAAGGCACATGGGGCTGGGCCGCGCCTGTCAAGTCAACGGAGAAAAGCGCTTCACCCGCTTTGAGGATAATGGGTAGGCTCGGGCCCCTGTGTTCTTTACTTGGGACGGGATTTGAGGCATAGGGCATACTTTGTCCCCGGAACACCAGGAGCTTGTAACCCTATGCATACCCCCTCGCTTGTGGATTGGAAGGCTGTCCTCACCCTGACCATTGGGGCGGTCCTGATCAGCTTTTCAGCCGTATTCGTCAAGCTGGCTGCCGTGGGCCCGATTACAGCCGGATTCTACCGGGTGCTCTTCGGCGGCGGCTTCCTGCTCCTTTTTGCCTTGACCCAAGGCTTTTTCCGGAAGCTGATCCGCAGAAACGTTTCTATCGCTCTTATTTGTGGAGTTGTCTTTGCCCTGAACCTTACCTGGTGGCACAAAAGCATCCACGGCGTCGGCCCCGGCCTGGCCACTGTGCTCTCCAACTTTCAAGTCTTTATTATGGCCGCAGCCGGTCTGATCCTGTTCTCGGAGCGACTGACCTTCCGGTTCGTGCTTGCTGTCTGCCTGGCCGTCGGCGGACTGCTTCTGCTGGTCAGTCCCGGCTGGACCACCTTCGGGCCGGCCTGGCGCTGGGGGGTCGTTTTCGGCCTGCTCACTGCAGTGGCCTATGCCTCCTACCTTCTCCTGGTCCGCCTTCTGCAAACCCGGCAGTCTTTTGGCGGAGTCGTGGTCAACATGGGACTTGTCTCCATGGCCACCGCCCTTATCATGGGTATTCAGCTCCAGCTGGCGGGAGAGTCCTTTTTCATCCCGGACCGAACCAGCCTGGCCGCCCTGCTCGGATACGGCTTCTTCTCCCAGATGGTGGGCTGGATTCTGATCTCCACCGCCCTGCCCCGGGTCCAGGTCTGTTTGGCCGGGCTGATTATTCTCCTGCAGCCGTCCCTGGCCTTTATCTGGGACATCCTCTTCTTTGCCCGCCCCACCGGCCTGGTTGAAATGCTCGGAGCCTGCCTGGCCCTGACCGCCATCTACCTTGGAGTCACCAGACAGAAGGCTGGATAAAAAAGAAGGCTCTTCGGCACAGAAAGTGGGCACACAGAAGAGATGGCAAACTCCAAAAATCCACAGGCTACGGTGAAGAACCAAATCAATGATATGGTCCTAAAACAAGGAGCCTGTCCGCCCCTATGCAATAAGAGGGGCGCCCCGGGGCGCTCAAGGCAAATCGCTGTTGCTATGAGCAGGATATTTTGCATAGGATGCGCTTTCGCGGATAACGTATCATCACAGGAGGCGAAACACTATGTATGCACTGGCTATCAATGGAAGCCCGCGAAAAGACGGGAATACAGCACTGCTCCTGCAGGAGGTCCTCACCCCGCTCACCCGTGCCGGATGGGAGACAGAGCTTGTCCAGGTCGGCGGCAAAGACATCAGGGGATGCATTGCCTGCTACCAGTGTTTTGAGAACAAGGACAACCAATGCTCAATACAGACCGACATCTTCAACGAGGTCATGGCCAAGATGCTTCAGGCCCAGGCCATCATCCTCGGCTCCCCTACCTACTTCACGGATGTCACTGCCGAGCTCAAGGCACTGCTGGACCGTTCCGGACTGGTCAGCCAAGCCAACGGGGTCCCCTTCCGGGGGAAGATCGGGGCAGCCGTGACTGCGGTTCGCCGGGCCGGGGCCACCCACGTATTCGACACTATCAATCATATGTTTTTGATGTCCCAGATGATCGTACCCGGATCGACGTATTGGAACATGGGATACGGCTTTGACAAAGGCGAGGTGTCCAAGGACCAGGCTGGGATCGTCAACATGCGCCACCTCGGGTCGGTCATCAACTGGCTGGGCGCTGCAGTCCATGACCACCTTGCCCAATATCCTGAACCGGAGGGGACCATCATCTGATTTCTCCGCCTGCCTCCCACAAAAAAAGGCTCTTCGACACAGGAAGTGCAATTGCAAGCATAAGAGTTTGCCGTCTCTTCTGTGTGCCTTGAGCGGCAGGCCCGCACATTTTCTTGGTCCCGCCACCCGGCACTCACATGCATGATATGCTCAGTCCATCTGAAAATAATGTCCAGCATGTGAGTGCCGGGTGGGGGCAGGGATCCCCCTTTGGCGGGACTTAGAAAATACCGGGCCGAAAGTGGGCACACAGAAGAGATGGCAAACTCCAAAAATCCACAGGCTGCGGCGAAGAACAAAAAAAGACTCTTAGCCCCAGAAAGTAAAGCTTCATACCTATGAGTTTGCCCTATGCCTGTGTGGCACACAGGCATAGGGCAAACCTCTCCCATCCTCAGGCCACCTCCAAGAACCGCACAAAGATTGTGATTTTGCCCCCCCTGCACTGACCGCGCGTACACACCTGTAAGCATACTCCAAAAGATCCTGACTGTGCTTGTTTTGGGCTTATAATTGAAATTTTAAATGTTGTGCTTTATATGATCTTGACTTCGATAATTGAAACCTGTAATATCTCAATTCAAATATTTACTTGCAGGGAAACAAGCCTGCGCACGGACGTACCTTGCTCCGGATCCCAGGTTCCCGGCAGGCTTCCAAGGAGGATGCATCGTGGCTTTGCCCATCTCTCCATCGAACGGCATGCCTTCAACGGATTGGATCAAGCTGACTGCGCAAACAGTACACGAGCTTGCCCGGGCGATTGACATGCAGGCCAGGCAATCGCGGAAATCCTATCAGCAGTATGGGATCACGGAAAATCAGGGCGCCATCCTTCGCTTGCTGCTTGTTGACGGTCCGCAGTCGGCAATAGCGCTCAGCAAGCGGCTGTATGTTACTCCGTCCAATATGACCGGAATCATTGACCGTCTGGAGACCAAGGGGTTGATCAACCGGACCCGGCAGAGAGACCGGCGAATCATGGATATCCATCTGACGGACAAGGGACAGCAGTTGATTCAAAACCTCCCCGATCCGGTGGAGGTCAAGCTCCGCTGGGCCATTGAGCAGAGCGAAAGCCAGATTCCCCTGCCCACTCTGTATGCCGGTCTGCGATCGGTTTTAGACCATATTACGTCCCAAAGTATTTGAGGCCAGCTCCGTGCCTGCATCAGCATCTCGATTGTGAGATGCAGATCTTGAGCCAGCCCGGCCCATTGCGTTGCGGCCGACTGGACGGCACGGCTTGTACGTTGTGTTTTATTATGTACCCAAGAGAAGGAGGCGACCCATGGACACCCAAGAACTGTTTGGCAAATTGACCCAGGCCCTGGTGGACCTGAACGAGGATGAAGTTCTGGCTCTGAGCAAGCAGGGGATCGAAGAGAATGCGGATCCCCAGCAGCTCATTGAGCAGGGCCTGCTCCCCGGGATGCAACAAGTCGGCGACGAGTTTGAAAGCGAGGAAAAGTTTCTGCCGGAAATGATGCAGGCAGCGAACATATTTCAGGCTGCCATGGAGATAATTCAGCCCAAGATTGAGGAAATGGGCGGCAGCTCCAAAAAGATCGGCACCGTTGTCATCGGCACGGTCAAGGGTGATATGCACTATATCGGCAAGAACATCTTCAAGGTCCTCCTGGAAACGTCCGGGTTTACAGTGCATGATCTGGGCGTGGACGTGGATCCCTTCAGCTTTATCGACAAGGCGGAGCAAACCGACGCAGACATCATTGCCATGTCAGCCCTTCTGACCACCACCCTGGTCGGCCAGAGGGACATGATCGAGGCCCTCAATGAGCAGGGCAAGCGGGACAAGTACAAGATCATGGTCGGCGGCGGAGCGGTGACTCCGGATTGGGTGCAGGAAATCAAGGCCGACGCGTATTCGGAAACCGCTTTCGGTGCCGTAAAGGAAGCCAAGAAGCTGGTTCAGTAGTGAACCAAGAGACAAGAGGGCCTGCACCCAGAATGCAAGACGCCGGCGTTGTTCCCCCAGCTCGGATTGGTTGAATGGAGCGGAGAGAATGAGCAATTGCGGAACATGCCCCCTGAAGTTCAGGGAGTCGGCCTTACTAACGGATGCGAAAGGTCCTTTATCCCGCTTATAGCGGGACTCGCGCATGAAGCAAGCGGGAATGCATTTCCTGCGCAGCTGAATGCAACGCGCAAAAAGTAGACAACTTTTTGCTCTCATTTATATCGACAAAAACAGGGAGGAACCCATCATGCTCGATCTTATAGAGGTTTTCGACCGGGCGGACCAAGGTCCGCTGATGAAGGATATGGATTATTTCATGAAACACTTCGTGCCCAAGATCCAGGAAGTGATCAAGCGTCACGGAGTGAAATGGGACAAGCAGACCATTGTGAACACCGATGACGATCTCATCGACCGTGTTTTCGAGGCCGCCGTGGACCTCATCGCCGAGGCCGGGGCCTACTGCCCGGACACGAACAGGATCATGCAGTTCTCCAAGGAAGAGGTTCTGCAGGCGGTGGAGCAGGCCCCCACGAGCGCCTGGTTCGGCGAAGGCCGGGAACGCAAGGCCATGACCGGACGCAGACTGGACGACACGGAAACCAGGCCCTGGATCCACGTCGGCGGCGGAATCTACACCACTGACGAACAGATCTACATCGATATTGTAGAAGGCATGGCCGGGATAGATATCGTCGATTCAGTCAGCGTACCCTCCATTCTGCACATGCGGGGCAAGGATGCCCGGGTCCGCTCCCCCCAGGAGCTGCTCTCGGCCATCAAGACAGTGATCCTGGCCAAGGAAGCCATCCGCCGCAGCGGTCGAGCCGGACTGCCCATCATCAACGGCATCTCCGCCGCCTCCAACTCGGTCTCCATGATCGCCGCCGCTTCCCCCCATTTCAGCCTCAAGCCCAGCGACGGCTTCCTGGTTGATTTCCTGGCCGAAATGATCGTCAACTACGAGGCCCTGCAGAAGGTGGCCTACTTCAACTCCATAAGCGCCAATGTGGGCTCCACATCCACGCCACTTTTCGGCGGATACGCCGGAGGAGCGGAAGGAAACGCGGTCCTGGCCACTGCCTACATCATTATGGGCGTGCTCATCTACCGGGGCAACTACCACTACAACGCCCCCCTGCACCAGACACTGCGCATGTCCTCCACCAAGCCCCTGCTCTGGGCCATCGGCATGTCCAATCAGGTCAACGCCAAGTTCATGCAGCGCCCCATGGTCAACCTGCCCTATCTGGGCGGCGGGGCCGGAACTGAGATGTATCATTATGAAATGGCCGCCTATATGCTCTCCGTGGTCCCGGCCGGCGGGCAGATCTTTTCCGGGCATCCGGCCAAGGCCGTGGATCCGGACTCTCTGCTCCCCTACGACCACCGCTTCCACGCCGAGATGGGCCTGGCCGCGTACAAGCTGACCCGCAAGGATGCCGAGCCCCTGGCCCAGGCCTTCTTTGCCAAGTACGAGAACACGATCAAGGAGCCCGTACCCGGCTACAACTTCTCCCAGGTCTACGATCTAAAGACCAAGAAGATCACCAATGCCGAGTACTTGAAGACCCAGGACAAGGTCCGGGAAGAGATGGCCAAGCAGGGATTCGAGGTCCCCAGAAGCTAAGAAAACGCATATGCGATGAGGTGCCAGGCATCTGTTCTCAGACCCGGATCAAGGATACTGTGGGTCTGGAACAGATACCTGGCACCTTGTGCATTCCTGCCGTGATACAAATGACCACTATGCCCATGAATACAGCAGCAGACCAGGTACGCGTCACCACCAGGGACATCGACGTCCCTGAAGGAGATTCCGCAAGTTCAGGGGATCTGACCCTGATGAACGACCGGGTGATCTGCACCTTCGCCACCCGGACCACCCCGCCGTGGGGCATGCCGCCCGGCGGAATTCTGGATATTTCGCCCACCATCGACGGCCAGCCCGTTCAGGACCTGATAAACATCTTTGACTTCCTGCCCGACAACTGGTGCAGCTGGCCCAATACCTACCATCGGGTCCAGGCTGTGGAGGAAGGGCCGGAGAAGGGACTCGTCCGCGTGGAGCGTGACTGGGGGCAGGTCCAGCTGGTCACTGACTACACCCTGGCCCGGGGAGACAACGTGATCGAGGTGTGTACCAGCATGACCAATGCCTCGGACCAGTCACTGGACATCCTCCCCGGGTATACCCTGTACATGAAATGCGGGCATATGCTGACTCCGCCCGGGCTGAACGGGATCAAGGAGGGCTGGACCCAAGGCGCTTTGACCTGGAGCTTTATCGGCTACGATCAGCACTGGTCCATTGCCCTGCACGCACCGTATCTGGAGTATATCGACCATTTCGGTCAGGACATGTTCGGACGGCTCAGCCTGGCCCCCGGCCAGACCAGAACCGTGCAGGCCTGGATTCAGGTCTGCGCCCACAGCAATATCTCCGAGATCCTGCGCTTCGAGCTGGACAAGCGGGGATCCGATTGGGGCACCCTCCAGGGCCGGGTCTATGACCAGTCCGGACAGGCGGTGGCCGAACCCTATGTAATTGTGGAAAAAGACGGGCATACCCTGACTTGGGCCCAGGGAAAACACGGAAGCTACGAGCTCTTCCTGCCTCCGGGAGAGTATGCGGTCCAGGCCACGGCCCGGCATTACAGTCAAAGCCCTGCGGAAACCGTCCGCATCCACGCCAGGCAAACAACGGAGCAGGACTTCTCCGGACTGCAGGCTCCGGCCAGGATCGCCTTCCGGGTTACGGACGGCAGGGATCAGCGCCCTTTGGACGCCAGGATCGATATCCTGCGCGGACCAACCCCGGCCATAGGTTTTCTGGGTCAAAACCGCTGCTTTACTGACCTAAAGGCCAAGGGGCAGGCCGACCTGACCGTTCCTCCCGGTGACTACCTGTTTGCCGTCTCCCACGGGGGCGATTTTCTCTGTCTGCCCCGGGAAGTGCAGCTGCGCCTGGAGGCGGACGACGGCCGCCGGCTGGATGTCTGCCTTGACCTCCAGGTCCGGCCGGCTGAACAGGGGTGGTTTGGTGCAGACATGCACCATCACGGAGATGTCCTGGACGGGGTAACCTCCCCGGAGTTCGTTCTCCGTTCCCAGCTGGCCTGCGGCCTGGATGTCGCCCTGCTCAGCGACCACGACTCCACGGAGAAAAACGGGATCATGGCCGAGCTCGCGGCCGAGCGCCGGGTCCCGTTCATCCCGGCCATGGAGATCTCCCCGGCCTGGGGCCATTTCAACATCTATCCTGTGGGCCCGGAGGTAACATTGGGGCTGAGCCCGGGAACGAGCACGGCCGCAGATATCTTCAGTCATGCCCGCGAGCTGGGTGCCGAGGTGGTGGTCGTCAATCATCCATACAGCACGTACGGATACTTCCGAAGCCTGGAGCACGGCGTGGCTCCCGGGGGATATGTGGATACCTTCGACCTCATAGAGATCAATTACCAGTATCCGGTGGATCAAACCGTGCACCAGGCCTGGGAGCTGTGGAATCAGAACAGGCCGGTCTACCTCACCGCCGGGACCGACACCCACAGCGTGTGGCAGGACACCAGCGGCGCTGTCCGCATGTACGTGCACCTGAACCCGCCCCTGACCACAGACGCCTATATATCGGCACTTAAATCCGGACATGCCTTCGCCACCTACGGGCCCCTGGTCTTTCCGGAGATCCCTTTTGGCCAGGAGGTAAGCATCAGGCCGGGCGAGGAACTCAGGCTGAACTATGCCCTGGCAGCGGTGCACAGGCTGACCGAAGTCCAGCTCATAAGTGAAGGCAGAACTGCGCAGCACATAAGCCTGAACGGAACCGAACAGTTTCGGCAGATCTGCTTCTCTATACAGCCTGAGCACGACACCTGGTGCGCCCTGGTTGTCTCCGACAAATGCGGAAACCGGGCCTTCACCAATCCGTTGTGGGTAAAGGTCGCTGCATGAGCTGATCAAAAAACCCGCAGGTCCCCTGAAAGAACACTATACGGCAGCTCAGGCTGCATTCATACATTGTACATCCAAACAAGGAGTGTTGTCATGGCCAACGACAAGCAGTATTCCACAACCGGCATCTACCGCTACGAATGGATTTTCGGGCCCGGGTTCCTTGGCTACGGCGAACCGCAGGTCACCCGGCAGATCATAGAGGAAATGAACTGGCAGCCCGGCATCCGGGTTCTGGACGTGGGCAGCGGACTGGGCGGTCCTGCCTTTCTGATGGCCACGGAATACAAAGCCAGGGTCACCGGCGTGGATCTGACCCAGCAGATTGTGGACATAGCCAACCAGCGGCTGCAGGCCAAAGACATCCCGGACGTCTCCTTTCTTCAGGGCGACATCCATCAGATGGACTGGGGTGAAGGCGCGTTCGACGTCATCTGGAGCCGGGAGACCCTGCTCCATGTTCCGGACAAGGACGCTCTGTTCCAGAAGTTCTATCGCTGGCTGGCACCCGGGGGGAAGGTCATGATCACCGACTATGCCCGCAAGCCGGGTCAGGGCTGCGACCAGTTCGAAAGCTATATTCAAGAGTCCGGGTATCCCCTCCTCCAGCTGGAACGCTATGGGGATCATATCCGGCAGGCGGGCTTTGAACAGGTCCAGATTCAGGACAAGACCGACCTGTTGATCTCCATTCTCCAGGATCAGCTGCACAGGCTCGATTCGCGCAAGGAGGAGTTCATCGCGGAGTTTTCTGAAGACGACTACGCCTATCTCCGCTCCCGCTGGAAGCTCAAGCTGGAATGCTGTCAGGACGGGGACATGAAGTGGGGCTGGTTCTCAGGTCGCCGGCCGGAAAAATAACCCCAGCAGTACGTTGGCGGATTACCAGCCCACGGCAGGTCTGCAATCAGTCTGCGTCCCCCCGAAGAGACAGCGCTGTCCCTTCGGGGGGACGCAGGAAAAAAGGCGGGTTCTTCGACGTAGCCTATGGTTTTTTTAAGGTTTCCCATCTCTTCTGTATGCAATTCCACTTTCTGTGTCCAAGAGCCAAAAGGCGGCGGATCAAATCGAGGGCAAGAATCTCACACCCTGGTCTGTTCCTCAGCATTCACCCGCATATCCACACTGTCGCCCAGAACTTTCGGCTCGTACTTGTCTGCATCCAGGATATCAAGGACCTTGGATATTTCCTGATGCAGCTTGGTCACCTGCTCCACATCCATATCGTGCAGACCGGAAATAAGCTTGCCCTCAATAGAAGCGGGCAGGGATTGATACAGGGTCCGCCCCTTGTCGGTAAGGGATATCAGGCTGACTCGTCTGTCTTTGGGTTTCCGGATGCGCTCCACCAGTCCCTTTTTTTCCAGACGATCAATAATTCCGGTAACATTGGAAGGAGTTACATACAGCTTCCGGCTCAATGACGCCGAAGACAACGGGCCGTCGTCTTCCAGGATGCGCAGGGCTTCGCTTTGAGGGCCGGTTAAACCGTAATACTTCTTAAGCATGGATGAGTTGTGATGTATTGAACTCACCAGCTGCCGTATCGAGGTCACAATGTGCTGAATAGCTTGTTTTTTTTCTTTGTTCATCGATTTGGTCTCTGGATTCAGCCGGGGCCGTACTGCTCCTGACGTTCCCGATTCAACATTGTCCTGTACCCCGCACTCAAAATGTCATGCATGACACGCTGGAGTCAAGTCTTTCCCGGCCATCACCAGGCCTTTGCGCGCAAAAAGGGCTGTCCCATCTCTTTTTGCATTTAGAGCCAGCAAACGATCTGCTTTATGAAGCACTAAATAAGCAATCATATTGTTTTAGTTTATATGTCTATATTGATTTTATGCAAGCAAATTAAGGATTTCATCCCTTATTATTTACTCTTATATGCAAATTATTTAAGTGAATACTCCATGCACAATGAGAACATTTACCCCAATAATAATAAGAACAACCCCGCCTATAAGCTCTGCGAATATCTCTAGCCTCATAATTTGCAACGTTTTAGATCCTAAATACAAACCAAGAAATGTCATTCCGGCTGCAACTATTCCTATAATCACAATAGGAAGCCAAATGGAAATGCCCAGCACTGAGAAAGAAAACCCCGCTGCCATGGCATCAATGCTGGTGGCCACAGACAGGGCTATCAGCGAAAGCCCCTTGGTCGGGTCCTTTTGGGACCTCGGCTCCTCCGGTTCAAAGGCCTCCTTTATCATCTTCAGCCCAATGCAGACCAGGAGCCCAAACGCTATCCAGTGATCAAAGGCCGATATGTGCTCCCGGACCGTGCTTCCGGCCATCCAGCCCACAACCGGCATCCCGGCCTGAAACAGCCCGAAATGCCATGCCAGACGGAATCCCTGCCGAAACCCGATGTTTCCGGCCTTGGCCCCGACCCCCAGAGACACGGCAAAGGCGTCCATTGCCAGGGCCAGGGCCAGGGTGAGTATTTCCAGAGTTCCCATGTCAGATGCGCCTGCAAAAACATATGTTTTTGCAGGCAGTGTTAAGTTTCAAGTTGAAAGTTTTAAGTGAAATCAAATAGTTGTAAATTTTAACTTGTGCGTTTAACCCCAGTCTTCGACTTTTTGCAGTTGAGTCATGTCAGCGACCAAAGAAAACTAAGGGGTGATCTTGCCTGTGGGGTTTCAAATCCGCCTATCAACCTTGACTCTTCGACACGGGAAGTGGAATTTACCACATAAGAGTTCGCAAACTCAAAAAATCCCCAGGCTACGTCGAAGAACCTCAAGATTCATGCCCTGGCCCAAGGGGCAAAGAGCGTATCACTGTACGCAACACGGCCATGGCGGGCAAGAGAGGTCATGGCCGCCCCGGCACACCCATTTCCAGGAGAAAGCCGGGCCGCAAGGGTTCCTTGAAATCAGCGGGTCCCAGGGTGTACACTCCGGTCATGCACGACTTCGTCCCCATCCCGGAAACCGAGCTCTTGCCCGCCCTAGCCCGGGGAGCCACCCTGATCACCGTCAATCGCAGGCTGAGCCGAAGCATCCTGCACCGCTATCACTCCCGGACCCAGAACCAGGGGGAGACGGTGTGGGAAACCCCGGATGTCCTGCCCTGGAACGCCTGGCTCACCCGTTGCCTCCACCGGGCCACCTACCTGCATCCGGACGGGGAGCATCCCCTGCCCCTGAGCCAGGACCAGGAACTGGCCCTGTGGGAAACCGTCATCCGGGGTTCACAACAGGCCAAAGGGCTTTTGCATCTGAGCCATACCGCCGGTCAAGTTGCCCAGGCCTGGGTTTTATATCAGCACTGGGACATGGAGAAGCATGACGACCCTCTGCTCTGGACCTCCCCGGATCACGAGGCCTTCCTGGAGTGGAGCCGGGCATTCCGCACCCAGGTGGACACCCGGGGATGGCTGGAAGCTGCCAGACAGCCGGCGCACGTAGCCCAGCTCCTGGACTCCGGCATCCTCCCCGCTCCGCAGAGCATAATCCTGGCTGGATTTGAGCAGGTCAGCCCCATCCAGAAACATCTGGCTGCGGTCCTCCAGGACCAGGCCTGTGCCCTGTATCAACTCCAATTCAGTTCCCGGGAATCCGAAATTTCCGCCTTCTCCCTGCCCGACCGCAGACAGGAGATTCAATCCGCCGCGAACTGGGCCCGCTCACACCTCCTGACCGATCCGGCGCAGAGGATAGGCATCATTGTTCCCGACCTTTCCCAGATCAGAGACCGGGTAGAGCTCAGCTTCGATGCCGTCCTCCATCCGGACGCCGCAGTCGATCCAGCCCCGCCCCGGCAGCGGAGCTACGATCTCTCTCTCGGCCGGCCGCTCAGCGCCTATCCCTTGGTCCAGGCCGCCCTGAATATCCTGAACCTGACCCGGGATCCTCTGCCCTTGAGCACAGCAAGCGCCGTCCTCACCTCCTCCTTCATCTCAGGGGGAGCTGCAGAGACCGGACTGCGGGCGGAATATGAAGCCGCACTGCGCAGCATGGGTGAGACAGAGGTCCGCTGGTCCCCCTTTCTGAGGCAGGCCAGAGAACCGCAAATGCGCGGGCTCACCCCCTGTCCCCTCCTGGCCCGGGCCCTGGAGAGCTTTCAGGAAACATGGCGCGAGCTGCCCGCATCCCAGCCCCCGAGTGCCTGGGCCCAGGACATTGACCGCCTTGTGCACAGCATGGGCTGGCCCGGGGAGCAGAGCCTGGACAGCCGGGAGTACCAGACGGTTCAGGCCTTTCATTCCTGCCTCCGGCGCCTGGCCGGGCTGGATCCGGTCCTGCCCCGCATCTCCCTGAATCAGGCCATTGCCCGCCTGGAGCACATTGCAAGCCAGACAGTCTTCCAGCCCGAAGGTCCGGAAGCCAGGGTTCGAATTATGGGCATTTTGGAGGCGGTCGGCGAACACTTCGACCACCTGTGGATCATGGGGCTGACCGACCAGATCTGGCCTCCGGCTCCGGAACCGAATCCTTTTCTGCCCGCCTCTGTGCAGCGGGATCTCGGTATGCCCCGATCCAGCCCGGAGCGCGAGCTGGACTACGCCCGCAACGTCCTGGACCGCCTGACCCACAGCTCACCGGACGTGGTTCTGAGCTGCCCCGAGCGCGAAGAAGACCGGGAGCTTCTGCCCAGCCCCCTGCTGCGGGACCTGCCCGTGCGGCTCGAGCATTGCGAGCCGGAGACGCTGTGCAGTCCCTGGGAGGACCGGGACCAGACCCTTCTTGTGGAGACATTCAGCGACGAATCCGGACCGCCCCTGCCCCCTCCATACCGGGCACCCGGCGGATCCGGCCTCCTGCGCTCCCAGGCCGCCTGCCCCTTCCAGGGATTTGCCCGCCACCGCCTGCAGGCCGAGGCTCTGGACCAGCCAACCCCGGGGCTTGGACCGGTGGAACGGGGCAGCATTGTCCATCTCGCCCTGGAAAAGCTCTGGGCCCAATGCCCGGATCAAGCCTTTCTGCTGACCCTGGACCAGAATGCCTGCACAGAGCTGATTGGTTCAGCCGTTGACCGGGCGGTACGCGAAATGCGCGGCAAACGGCCCCTGAGCCTAAGCAAGGAATATGCCGTTCTGGAACGCAGGCGGCTTATGGATCTGCTTGCCGAATGGCTGGACCTGGAACGCAGGCGCAGTCCGTTTCAGGTCCACTCCCTGGAGAAGCGCCTGGATGTTTCCATCGGCGGCCTGCAGCTGAATGTGGCGGCCGACCGCATCGACCGTTTGGATAACGGCAAGCTGGTGGTCATCGACTACAAGACCGGCCGGCACACCATGAGCGAATGGTTTCAGGACCGGCCGGTGGAGCCCCAGGTGCCCCTGTACAGCCTGTTTTGTCCTGATCCCGTTGCCGGAGTCTATTTCGGGGTTGTGCGCAAGGGCGAATCCTGCTTTGTAGGGCTGGGGGAAGAAGCGGATATTGTCCCCGGATGCAAAGCCTTTGACCAGCATGCCTCCCTTCGGGAGTTCACTTCCTGGACCGGGCTCCTCGACCACTGGAAGACCCGGCTGGAGGATCTGGCCGCAGAAGTACTGCGCGGACACGCCCGGGCAGAACCAAGCACCCGGCAGACCTGCACCCGGTGCGATCTGCACCCCTTGTGCCGAATCTTTGACCTGCACGAAACCCCCAACAGGTAAGCTGCATCATGCCCTCAGAGACAGCGGACGCCGCACAGCGAACCGCGGCCCTGGACCCCCGGCGGTCCTTCATCGTCCAGGCCCCGGCCGGATCGGGCAAGACCGAGCTCTTGACCCAGCGCACCCTGGCCCTTCTGGCCACGGTGAAGACCCCGGAAGAGGTCATTGCCATCACTTTCACCCGCAAAGCGGCCGCAGAGATGCGGGCCCGCATCACCACCGCCCTGCACCGGGCGGCTGCCGGGGAGCAGCCCCAGGCTGACCACGAGCGGACCACCCTGGATCTGGCCGCCCAGGTTTTGGCCCAAAGCGACGTCCTTGGCTGGGAGCTGCCCTCTTTTCCGGCCCGGCTGCGGATTCAGACCATCGACTCCCTGTGCGCCGGGCTGGTTTCCCGCATGCCTGTCCTGTCCAGACTGGGCGGCCAAAGCAGAATCAGCGACATCCCGGACCAGCTCTACCTGCAGGCGGCCCGGGCCACAGTGGCTGAGCTCAACGGCCAATCGCCCTGGGCTCCTGCTGTGCGCACCCTTTTGGCTCACCTGGACAACGATGTGCACAAGACCGCCCGCCTGATCTCCGAGATGCTCCCCCAGCGGGAACAGTGGCTGCGTCACCTGGCCGACCCTGAAGACAGACGGGTGCAGCGGCCCCATCTGGAATCCGCCCTGGACCGGGCAGTTCAGCAGTCCCTGGCCGCGGTCCTTTCAGCCCTTCCCCCCCAGGCCGAAAAAAGCCTTCCCCGCCTGGTTCGCTTTGCCCTCCCCCGCCTTCCTGACCCGGACAGGCTGCCCGGACTTGCCCTGTGCGCCGGCCTGGAGTCTCTTCCGGAAGCAGACAGCAGCAACCTTCCCCTGTGGCAAGGGCTGGCCCGGTTCTGCCTGACCGGAAGCGGATCCATCCGCAGGCAGGCGAACAAGAACCTGGGCTTTCCCCCTCCCAGCGGGAGCAAAGATCCGCAAGCCAAGGCCCTGCTCCAGGAGATGAAGGACGAGTTTTCCGCCTGCATGCAGGCCCTGGCTGCCAAGCCGGGCATGGAAGCCAGGCTGGCCGAGGTCCTCACCTTGCCCCCTCCGGAGTATACCCCGGAGCAGTGGGCGGTGCTGGAAGCCCTGTTCGATGTCCTGCGTCTGGCCGTGGCCCATCTGCATCTTGTTTTTCAGGACCACGGGGAGGTGGACTTTGCCGAAATAACCTCCCGGGCCAGACAGGCCCTCGGCTCACCCCAGGAGCCCACCGACCTGGCCCTGAGCCTGGACAACCGCATCCAGCATCTGCTCATAGACGAATTTCAGGACACCAGCATCTCCCAGGTTCGCCTGCTCCACTCCCTGACCGCTGGGTGGACTCCGGGGGACGGGAGAACCTTTTTTGCCGTGGGCGACCCCATGCAGTCCATCTACGGCTTCCGGGAGGCCGAGGTCGGCCTCTTTCTCCAGGCCAGGCAGCAGGGCCTGGGCGACATCCCCCTTACTCCCCTGACCCTGTCCGTGAATTTTCGCTCCCGGTCCGGGATTGTGGACTGGGTGAACCAGGCCTTTCCCCATGTCCTGCCCCAAACCGAAGATCCCCTGACCGGAAGCGTGCCCTACTCCCCCTCCCAGGCATTTCTGCCCCCGGAAGACACCCCGGCCGTGCACATCCATCCATTTTTCGATGCCGGGTATGGGCCTGAGGCGGAAACCGTCCTGTCCCTGGTCCAGGAGTCCAGACAAAAAGCGCCGGAGGAAACCACGGCCATCCTGGTTCGCAGCCGGCCCCATCTGCAGGCCATCATTCCGGCCTTGAACCGGGCCGGACTCTCCTATCAGGCCCAGGACATCGATCCCTTGAGCCAGCGACCGGTGATTGCGGATCTCTGCGCCCTGACCAAGGCCCTGCGCCACCCCGGACACAACCTGGCCTGGCTGGCCGTACTCCGGGCCCCGTGGTGCGGACTGGAGCTTGCCGACCTGGCTCTGCTCAGCCCTGCCCAGGGCAGGAAAGCCGTCTACGCCGGCCTGCAGGACCAGGAGACAGTCTCCAGGCTCAGTCAAGGAGCCCAAATCCGCCTGCACCGGGTCCTGCCTATCCTGCGTCAGGCGGTCCTTCACCGGGACCGGACCGGCATCCGGCGGCAGGTGGAAGCCTGCTGGCAGGCCCTTGGCGGCCCGGACTGCATGCGTTTTGCCCGGGACAGCCAGGACGCGGAGACCTTCTTCACCCTTCTGCAGGAGCGTTTTGATCCTGCTCCGCACACAGTGATCGATGAACTGGATGCGGCCGTGGACAAGCTCTTCTCCCCGGCTGACCCCAAAGCCGACCCCGGCCTGCAGGTCATGACCGTGCACAAGGCCAAGGGCCTGGAGTTCGATACCGTCATTGTGCCCGGCTTGGGGCGTGCCCCCCGGCCGGACGAGCAGCAGCTCCTGGCCTGGCTGGAGCGCGCCGGGCCGGGCGCTGAAAGTGATCTTCTCCTGGCTCCCAGAACCGGGACCGGAGAGGAGAAAGATCCCATTTATGCCTATATCCAGCATCTGATCCAGAACAAGGGCAGACACGAAGACGGACGCCTGTTGTACGTGGCTGCCACCAGGGCCAAAAAGCGGCTTCACCTGCTCGGGCATACAACAATAGGCGAAAAAGGACTCCGCCCCCCGTCCTCCGGCTCTCTGCTGGCGGCTCTGTGGCCGGCGGTCCGGGAAGAGTTTGCAGAGGTCGCGCAGAGGATCTCGGAAAACGGTTCTGATCATGCCGGACGGTCAGAGCCGGAGGCAGCCGGTTCGCCCCAGATCCTGCACAGACTGACCCGGGAATGGGAACCGCCCGGGTTTCCTCCAGGCCTGAGCCCGAAATCCATCCCGGAGAAAGAACCGGCAACCGAGGACATTGTCTTTGACTGGGCCGGGGAGACGGTTCGTTGCGTGGGCACCTGCGTGCATGGATGGCTGGTGATGCTGGCCGCCCAAGGCCTGCAGAGATGGAATCAGGACCGAATACGCGCTCTGCGTCCGGTCTTTGCCCGTCAGTTGGCCGAACTGGGGGTCAGGGAGCCGGACATTCATAGCGGAACAGATCTGGTCCAGAGCGCCCTGGAAAATACCATACGCGATGCAGTCGGGCGCTGGATTGTTTCCGCACACCAGGAGGCCAGAAACGAGTACGCCGTAAGCGGCATGGACCAGGACCGGGTTATCTCCGTGGTCATGGACCGGACCTTTGTGGATGAACAGGACGTGCGCTGGATCATCGACTACAAGACCAGCCGGCACGAGGGGACGGATGTCGACGGTTTTCTTGACCGGGAGAGAGCCCGCTACCAGTCCAGCTTGGAGACCTATGCCCGGTTGCTGCAGGCTGCAGAGCACAGACAGATCAAGCTCGGTCTCTACTTTCCCCTGCTCTCGGGATGGCGGGAGTGGACATTTTGGCCTTGATCCTGCATAAAGTATCCAAGGTGCGGATTGCAGCCGGGCCATGGGGCTGTTGTGCGTAATCCGGTGCACTCCGGCCCGTATACAAAACCACGCTCAAGACGTATAGTGTGTCCACAATCCAGACTTGCTGGATTGTCACCTTTAAACCAGGAGGCGGATATGATCCGAAGGTATGTACTTATGGCAGTCATTTTGTTTGCAAGTCTTTGCATCTTTGCCTGTGGCCAGGACAGCGAAGAAACCGCGCAAGACACGAGTGTTCAAGAGAAAAGCGCTGAAGCCGTTGAAGAGAGCAAGGAGGCGGCCAAGGCTGTTTCCGACGCCGCCCAGGAGGCTGGAAGCCAATTTTTGCAAAATGCACAACAACAGTACGATGATCTGGAGTCCCAGATCCAGGACCTGTCCGATAGGGCTCAAAACGCCACGCAGACCCAGGTTCAGGCCGGGTTGCAGAGCCTGCAGGAGCAGCAGGACAAGCTGAAGTCAAAGATGGAAGAGCTCAAGACAGGAGGACAGGAAATGAGCGAGCAGGGCCAGCAGGAGCTGAAGTCCATGCTCCAGTCCCTCCAGGAGCAGATAGCCGCACTCAAGGACAAGCTCGGGACCTCGGCCCAGTAATCGAGTCAAAACCGGGCGCACAGAATAGTCGGCAAACTCTTATGTCCATAATTCCATTTGGTTCTTCGATGTAGCCTGTGGATTTTTGGCGTTCGCCATCTCTTCTGTGTGCCCACTTTCGGCCCGGTATTTTCTAAGCCCCGCCAAAGGGGGGATCCCTGCCCCCTCCCGGCTACTCACGTGCAGGTCACTGCTTTCTTTTTGAGTGAGCGTATCATACACGTGAGTGCCGGGTGGCGGGACCAAGAAAATGTGCGGGCCTGCCGCTTACGGCACACAAAAAAGACGGCAAACTCTGAGGATCCAAAAAAACACTGGTGAATAATCAACCTTAATCTGTCGCTCCCTCTTCTTCGTCCCCCCTTGAGGGGGGGCTGGGGGGTGTTTCTTGCATTGCGACAGATGATGAATGACAAGACTCCCCATGGCCATCCCTGGGGAGTCTTGTCATTTCCGGCCCCCTACAGCATATGGGCGGCCTCAAAAAGCCCCTCGGCCAGGGTGGGATGGGCGTGTATGGTCCTGGCGATGTCTTTGCCGGCCGCACCAAGCCTCAGAGCCAGGGTGGGCTCGGCGATAATGTCCGAAACATGGGCTCCGGCCAGATGGGCGCCCAGGAGCTTGCCGCTGTCCGCATCCACCACCAGCTTGAACACCCCGGAGATCTCGCCCATGGCCTGGGCCTTGCCCAGCTCCCGGAACTGACTCTGGACACAACGGACGTTCCAGCCCTGCTCCGCGGCCTGTTCTTCTGTCATCCCCACGCTGGCCACCTCCGGGGAGGTGAACACGGCTGAAGGCATGACGTCGTAGGTCATAACCTCGTTTCGTCCCAAACAGTTTCTGGCCGCAACCAGCCCTTCCATGACCGCCGCATGGGCCAGCATGACCTTGCTCGGCCCCAAAACATCACCGATAGCGTAGATTCCGGGCTGCGAAGTCCGGCAGTATTCGTCGGCAATGATCCAGCCTTTGGCATCGGTCTCCACTCCTGCCTCGGCCAGGCCCAGCCCTTCGGTATTCGGCACCCGGCCCACTGAAACCAGAACCGCGTCGGCCTCAACCACCTTTTCCTTCTCCGCCGCCGCAGGGACCTGATCCAGGAACGGAGACGGGCCCAGGGTCACGGCTACTCCGCTGTCCGTGTACTCGGCCTTGACCGCGGTCCGGCACACCTCGCAGGAGATCTTCCGCTTCTTCAGCTCCCGCTGCATGAGCTTGCTTATCTCTCGGTCAATGGACGGCAGGGGCAGAATGCGGTCCAGGCCTTCGACAATGGTCACCTTGGAGCCAAAGGACTGAAAGATGCAGGCCAGCTCGCTGCCGATGACTCCGCCTCCGACCACCAGCAGGCGTTCAGGAACATGATCCAGCTCCAGGGCATCATCGCTGGAAATGATTTTCTTATGGTCCACGGGCAGGGAGGGAAGATTCAGGTTCCTGGAGCCGGTGGCGATGATCACCTTGTCTCCGGTTATCTCCTGCTCCTCGCCCTCACTGGTGTGCACCCGGACCAGGTTGGCACTGACCACCTTCGCCTTTCCATACATCAGGTTGACCTTCAGCTTGGAGCAGGTCTTTTCCAGCCCCCCGCGTAGGGTACCGGCGACCTTGTCCTTCCTGGCCACAACGGCCGGCATGTCCGCTGCCGCGCTGCATTCTCCGGACAGGCCGAACTCCTTGAGCCGATGCACGGTTTCCAGGGCCTCGGCCGAAGACTTGAAGGTCTTGGTGGGAATGCATCCCCAGTTCAGGCAGGTCCCGCCCATTTGAGCCGCCTCGATCAAGGTGACCTCCGCCCCGCCCTTGGCTGCCTCAAAGGCAGCTGTATATCCGCCCGGCCCACCGCCGATAATGGTTATTTTCTGGGTCATTTCTTTCTCCTTTATCCCCGTTGAGCTCTGTTCTTATCGTTCCCCCGCCCGGCGTAGGAACTTGATCTAACGCTCGGCGTCCTCCAGAACAGAAACCGCTGAAGCGGTCATGACGAGCTCACACGCAGAGCGTGGGAACAATAGTAGTTGCCAGTTTGGTGCATTTCATTCTGGATCAAACTGACGGCCGTCGCCAGCAGCGGGACTGACTTCTGATCTCTGATCTCTGATCTCTGATCTCTGACCTCTGATCTCTGGTCTCTGGCCTCCGACCTCTGATCTCTGACCTCTGACCTCTGTCTTCAGTCTTCAGTCCTCTGATATCGCGAACTCATCCGCATGATAGGAACTGCGGACCAGCGGGCCGGCCACGGCATGCACAAACCCCATATCATGGGCCAAATCCTGATACTTACTGAACACATCCGGATGGACGTACTCGGCCACCGGATAGTGCTCTTTCGACGGGGCCAGATACTGCCCGATGGTCAGCACATCGCAGTCCACGGAACGCAGGTCATCAAGGACTGCAATTACTTCATCCTCTGTTTCTCCCAGCCCAAGCATGAACCCGGACTTGGTGTATACCCCGGAGCTTAACGACTTGACCTCGGCAAGAAGCTGCAAGGATCGCTCGTACTTCGCCTGGGGCCGGACCTGTGGATACAGGCGGGGTACGGTCTCCACATTGTGATTGACGATATGCGGACCGGCCTGAACCACCCGGGCCAGGGCCTCTCTGTCCCCCTGGAAATCGGGGATCAAGACCTCGACTGTCACCTGCATGGGGGCAAGCGCTTCGATGACCCGGGCAAAGTGCCCCGCCCCGCCGTCGGCCAGGTCGTCCCTGGTCACCGAGGTGACCACCACATGCTTCAGCCCCAGCTCAGCCGCGGCCTCGGCCACATGCTCCGGCTCCTGCTCGTCCACAGGATCCGGGGTCCCGCCGTGTATATTGCAGAACCTGCAGTTCCGGGTGCAGTTTCGGCCCAGAATCATGAAGGTGGCCGTCTTGCGGCCGAAGCACTCCATCATGTTCGGACAGGCCGCCTCCTCGCATACGGTATTCAGAGACAGCCGCCGGAGCATGCCCTTGATCTCGGTCAGCCGGCCGGGGTCGGAAAATTTGATCTTCAGCCAATCAGGCTTACGGAGAGTCATAGCCGCCACCATTTTTTTGCATCAGTGTATGTGGGTTGTGGTTACATATTTGAAAAAACTGTCGGTCCAGTCAAGGTCCGAACATCCTATGAATACAGGCCCACCGCATTCCAGTACGGATAGGCGACAAGCATGAGATATCCGGCGCTGACCGCAATCCGCAGGCCGAGGATCTTCATCAGACTCTGCATGGATATCTTGCTTCCCTTAGCCATCCATCGCAATCTCGGCCATGACCTGATGCGGCCTGGCGGCTGTTCTGTACTTGAACATCTGGGGCTTGGCCAAAGGCTCGAGCTTTTTCAGCTCTTCATTGGTCATGGTCTTGGGATCAACGGGCTTTATGACATAGGCGTTCTTTTTGCTCCCGGTCTGCTCCGCCACCAGCTTGGCTGCCCCGGCCACTTCCTCCGGGGACACATAGTCCGCCTGCCCATCCCGGATGAAGGGCATGACCGGGGTCTGGAACTTGGATTCAGGAACTTTGGCCGCCAGGGCGATGCTGTGCTTGATGTCCTCGGGTGTGACATCCTGCCCCAGGATCTGGCCGTACATATCCGCCGGCCCCAGGACGTTGACCACCAGGGCATCGGCCAATTTCTGGTCCAAAACCTGCTGCAAGAGTTCGCTGTTTCGCCCGTCGGTATCCACCTGCAGCTTGAGATTGTTCTTTTTCAGGTAGCGCAGGACCTCCAGAAAGGCCTCGGCGTGCTGACCGTCGCCGCCGGATACATGGATGCCGTCCACCCACTGCTTGGTCAGACTGCCCACGGTAAAAAAGCCGTCCAGCTTGCTGCCGCCCAGGGCATACCCCAGAGTAGCGGTGATCCCCTGTTTGATGGCCTCCCCGTCAGTATAGATGGGAAAGGCCACTCCATGATCATCCCGGTAGATATGTTTTCGGTTGTTCCTGTAAAAGGCCTGGAACTGCTGCTTGCCCTCAGCCTTCATGTCGTATTCCTCAAACAAGATGCCCTGACTGGACAGAAAGTTCTTCAAGATCTTGCACCGGGCACAGCCGGTTGCTGAATAGACCTGATTGCTCATTGTGCTCCTCCTTTTTCTGGTTCTTCGACGTAGCCTGTGGATTTTTGGAGTTTGCCATCTCTTCTGTATGCTATTCCACTTCCTGTGTCGAAGAGCCCTATTTCTTATAGTTCCCACGCTCTGCGTGGGAATCAGACCGGACCCTCCGCGTCCATAATCAAACCGCGGGTGCGGCCCGATATTGTCCGAACTTAGTCCCCCCTTGAGGGGGGAATCCAAGGGGGGTGTTTCTTCTTCTAGAACTCCCACGCAGAGCGTGGGAGTTCTCATGACACAGCACTATGCATCCTTGACCATCTGCTTATACTCTCCGGCGGACATCAGGGACTGGACCTGAGCCGTATCCTGTGCCTTCACCCGGACCATCCATCCCTGCTCATAGGGATCCTGGTTTACAATTGTCGGATCGTCTTCCAGCTGTTCATTGGCGGCGACCACCTCTCCAGCCACCGGCATATACAGAGGGGAGGCCACTTTGGCCGATTCGGCCAACCCGAACTCCTCGCCCTGATCAAAGGTGCTGCCGGCCTCCGGCAGATCGATGAAGATGATCTCCCCCAGGCTGTCCTGGGCGAAATCGCTGATCCCGACCAGCACGGTATCCCCGTCTATCTTGGCCCAGGTGTGTTCGCTGTGATATCCTCTGTCGTCCAAGAAAATAAGGTCGTCAAACGTCTTCTGGTCTCCCACTGCGAATCCTCCGCTTCATTTTATTCCACGATCTCGTCGTCTTCAGCCACGCACAAGGCGCCATCGGCCTGAAAGGGCTTGGTGCCCGGAACCTCCACCGCGTCCTCGCATCCAGGGCCGGCGGCATTGGGCACCCTGAACTGGGTCACATCCAGCCTTTCCACAGCAGCCTCCGCAGGCTTGTCCAGCTGCGGAACCCAGTCATAGGGAACCCTGTAGGCCCGGTAGACCATGTTCATCTTCAAGGCACCCCCCCAGTGCGGGCTGATGTATTCCCAAACGATCTCATGATCCGGAGTGACCTCGATCAGCCGTCCGCCTGAGCCTTCTGTGATCAGGGTATTCCCGTTGGGCAGGCGCTGCTGGCCGCTGATGAACGGGCTGTAGAACCTGTTCGCGTCATGGGGCATGACCAGACCGGCTTCTTTGGGCGTGTACTGCCAGACGATATCCAAAGTGGTGGGATCGATTTCCAGGACCCGGGAGTAGTCCCGCCAGGCGTTCTTGATCCCTTTGGGGGACATGGGGTTGGGCAGCCCGTAGCCTGCCCATCCGCCGTTGTCGAACATCAGGATGTTCCCCTCTCCGGGCAGCCCCCTGGGGATCATGTGCGCGTGATGCAGACCGATGATCCAGCCCAGCTTCTTCAGCTTCTCGTTTTGGTCGTAGTACGGTCCGAGCTTCCAGACGATCTCCCCGGTTTCCTTGGAGATGATGGCGATGATGTTCGATTCCCTGGAATCCCAAGGGCATACTCATACGGCAGTATGATCTGCTCCAGTCCCTGGTTCCAGGCATAGAGGACCGGGACAACAGCCGCCTGGGTCTGCTCCACGATCCCGGCCAAAGGACCGGAAAGGGAAGCCACCGCCGCCAGCGGCGGTCATTACAAAGTTCAAGATAATTGCCATCAGCCAGGAGGCGCTCATCAGATGCATCTGACTGCCGCTCAGGTAGGGCTGCAGCATGTTGGCCACAAATTTTTCGGCCCCAAGATGATTGGAGACCGCACCGATGGCCATGCAGGACGCGACAAAGATGATCAGTCCGTAATTGACCGTCTGGGTGGAATGCTCCTTGCCCAGGCTTATGCCCGGCAGGTAGCAGACAAATGCAGCAGCCACAAAGCCCCAGCCCACGGCAATGCCGTGAAAGCTCTCCAAGGCGGCGAACAGGCAGAGGGCGATGGCCACCACGGTCAGCTTCTTCTCATTTCGGCTCAGCTTGCCCAGCTTGCGGTACTCCCCTTCGAAACATTCCCTGCACTGGACCGCGTCCACCTCGTTGGAGCGGAACATGACCTGGATGATGGCCACGGTCAGAAAGCACCAGATAAGGGTGGGCAGACCGTTGTACAGCAGGTAGTTGATCCAGGTGATCTCAAACCCGCTCTTGGCCGCCATGTCCCAGGCAATAAGGGTCTGGGCCGCAGAGGTGTAAAAGATGTAGCCCGGAGTCAGCGCAGTCATCACCCCCACGAGCATGACTGCTGTGGCTGATTTGGAATACGGCTCCAGCTCCAGGGCCCGGCAGATGCCGTAGGCAATGGCCACGAACAGCACTGTCCTGGAGGCAATGTCCGGAAGGATCAGGGCCACGATCACCCCGGAAAACATAAGGCCGTAGAGCAGGCCGTTGAAGTGTCCTCCGGCCCGCAATATGCACCAGTAGCTGATGCGCTTTAAAAGCCCCACTTCTTCGAAGATATTGGTCAATATCATCCCGGCCAGCAGCATCCAGGGGATATAATGTCCCCAGGAGGCAAACGCTATGTGCGCGGGCGCGATGCCGATGACAATATAGAAGATGGGCAGCATCAGGGCCGGGATCACAAAGGGCATCAGCTCCATGGCCCACAGGAGGATGACGAACAGGGTGCTGATGAAGAAGTTGCGTATTTCCGGGGTAAACGATTCATCCACCGGGATAAGCAGCAAAAGCAGGGGTGCAATGATGCTTGCCGCCCACTTTATTGTCGTCTGTGTATTTTTTGACATCGAGGCATTCCCCTTGTTTCTTCTGTGAAGAATGTACGCCGGTTGATCCCGATCTAGAATGACTTGATCAGCTTGGCTTCAACTCTCCATTCTTCTGTCAGGGACTCGCGTTCACATTCCCGATAGGCAGCCCCCAGCACGGCCCCGCCAAAAATGAGCCCGTACTCCTTCCACTTGGTGTTGAACTTCGGTCCGATATACAGGGCTTTCTGGTCATTGCCCTGATCGGTGCCGTCGATGTCGTCCTCCTGGGTCCACTCAAAGTTGCACTCCAGACCCAGATCCAGCCTGTTGGTCACTGCATAGGCGTAATGGCCGTTGACCCTGGTCCTGTCCCCCTTGGTCAGGTCATCGTCTCCCTCAGTGAACATCACGTAGCTCATATCCGCTTCCAAGCGGTGCCGCCCGGACAGATAGGTCACCCCTCCACCGATGAGCCCGCCCCAGGCCCCGGTTCCGGGATCCCTGTCCCCTGTCTCTCCTGTGGGAGCCTGAAACCCAAGGTCCCAGGACACATCCACCGGAGCCCCGTCCCTTTGAGACACGAACCTGTGCCGCAGCTGGATCAAGGTGTCTCCAATCCCTTCCACGGTAAAATCATCACGGTTCTCCAAATCCACTTCGGTATGTACATACGGAGTCGCCGTCCGCACATCCCAGTCCTCGGCAATCCCGTATCTGAACTTGATGCAGTTCAAGTGCCCCACCTTCTTTGAATCATCTCCGCTGAGACTGGATGTGTGCTCATACCATTCATCCTGATCAGCATACCTGTAGTTCAAGGCGCCGATAAACTTTCCCGCCGGAACAGTAAATCCACCTGATGCATAGTACACGCTGACTCCGGCAGCAGGCCTGGGAATACTGGAAGTACTGTCTTTCTGATCAGCGGCAAGGGCATTACTGCTCAAAGCAACAGCAATGGCTACACACAAAAGGGCTGCAGGCCATACTTTCCATATCATTATTCACTCTCCATCTTATGCTCTTTTGTATGAAAAACTGTTATGAGTTATTAGTTAATAGCTATCAGAATCTGATTGGGTAACCACTCCCAATCAGTATCGAAATCGTTTGTATGTTTCGTTAGCGCAAGCGTGCCCTTCAGGGCATGCGGGTTTGTAATCCTGGTCCTACACGATACATCTTTTTTTCAAACAACGGTATTTTTTTGATCAGGATCCCCCTTCTGTGCCGGTTATGCATTGCTCTTAAGATCGGACGCCCGTGACCTGCAAACTGATCAGCATGCCTTGTTCATTTTTTCACAGCCTATGACAGCCCGAAACGAAAAACATTAGCACCAGCTATAAAATTGAAAAAAATTTGTGAAATGTTTATCATAAGACCTCGAGCAGCAAGGAGAGCAGTGTACGGCAGGGTAAAGGCGGGACGTGCCGGCCCGGAACGCAATGAGGCCACGTTCGCAAATGCACAATGCCAGCAGATCCTGCGGACCGCCGATTATCCGGCATCAGGGGGCAAACCGGGTCTGGAGGGAAGTCCTTCACCTGGGGACCCGGTGCACATTTCCGGCGGGTCACGTCCAGCCCGGCATTCCGGGTGAGGGATTGTATTTTTTGACCCAGGGAACCGTGCGCCTGGCCTATACCTCCCTGGACGGACAGGAGCGGGTTGTGCTCATTATCGGGCAGGACAGCCTGTTCAACGAAATCCCGTCCCTGAAATCACAAGTGACCCCCGGGGTGGGGTTTCAGTGCATTGAGCCGGTGGAGGCCTGGCGCTTCCCGGTCTCTTTGCTCACCGATCAGGAGTTTATTTCCGCTTATCCTCATTTGATCAGCAACCTCCTGCAGTCCATGGCCATAAAGTCAACATCCCTGTTTTCCCATGCCACTGAAGGAATACTCTGCAGTACTCCCAGGAGGCTTTGCCAGGTCCTGCTCTCCATGGCTCAGAACAGGCAGCATTTCGGGCTGAGCCAGACCGATGTGGCCAATATGCTCGGGGTGCATCAGACCACAATAGCCCGCTCCGTGCGCACTTTGCGCAAACAGGGGATCATAGGCAGATTCACCAAGAAAGAGTTGCAGATCCTTGATCAGGAGCGGCTGGCAGCTATTGCCGAGGGCAGGCTGGAGCTCGGTGAAGAGGGGTGAGTATGCAATCCGGCGCGCTGCACATCGCCCCGAACCTCACCCTGCCCCTGTCTGAGCTGGAAATGAGCGCGGTGCGCTCCAGCGGACCAGGAGGGCAGAATGTGAATGCGGTGGCTACCGCTGTGCAGTTGCGGCTGAATGTGCAGAACTCTTCCCTCCCGGAGGAAATCAAGGAGGCTCTGCTGCGGGTGGGAGGGAAGAAGATAACCAAGGAAGGGGTACTGGTGATCAAGGCCCAGACCGCCAGGACCCAGGAAGGCAACCGGCGGGAGGCCCTGCGCCGGCTCACGGAACTTATCCGCCGGGCTGCGGACAGGCCCAGGCCCCGCCGTCCGACCCGGCCTCCAAAAGCGGCCAATAAGCGCCGATTGGAGCACAAGAAGCACCGCCGGCGGATCAAGGCCCTGCGGGGGCGGATTGACCGGGATGAGGACTAAGGGCGCCCCTGCGGCCAGGCCGGCAGCTCAATCTCTCAGCAGGCTGAAAGAACGAGCTGCCGGCCTGGAACCTCAACCCCGCAATCTTTTTGGCTCTTCGACACAGAAAGTGGAATTGCATACATAAGAGTTTGCCGTCTCTTCTATGTGCCGTAAGCGGCAGGCCCGCACATTTTCTTGGTCCCGCCACCCGGCACTCACGTGTATGATAAGCTCACTCAAACAGAAAGTAATGAACTGCACGTGAGTAGCCGGGAGGGGGCAGGGATCCCCCTTTGGCGGGGCTTAGAAAATACCGGGCCGAAAGTGGGCTCACAGAAGAGATGGCAAACTCCCAAAATCCACAGGCTACGTCGAAGAACCATCTTTTTGTACAGAGCCGGACCCGGGTCTAGAACCGCCAGTTGACAAAGACCATGCCCGGAGCCACAGCATTGGGAAATTCCTTAAACCATCTGTTTTCGCTGATTATATTCCCCAGCCCGAGCTGCAGGCCGGAATCAGCGGTCTCTGCAAAGTTGATCAGTCCAAGCTGAACCCCTTTGAAGTTGCGGGCATAATTGACGAATCCGGTCTGCACGCCCTTAAGCCGCTGGTCTGTGTAGTTGATCGCTCCGCTCTGCCAGCCCAGAAAGTCCTGTTTTGTATAGTTGACGAAGGCCCAGTGCACGCCTTTGTAGCTGTCCGCATAGTTGGCCAGCAGACTCCAGCTGAAGCCCGAGCTTTGCCCAGTGCTCCCGCTGACAATTCCCAGGGAAAGGGCCTTCTGGGGGTTTTCGCCCCAAATCTGCAGGCTCAGCCCCTCGATCATCGTACCCCGGTCATGGACGGCGATGTCCGGGGTCAAGCTGGCCTGAAAGGCCCTGGTCTCGGCTGAGGCTGTTGAAGCAAGACCCAGCACCGCCATGAGTACAACCAGCACCGCACAAGCGCATCCTTTCTGAAATCCTGACATACGCACTTCCTCCTGTGGTTTGTTTGATCAGAGCTTCTTCCCTCACAGCCTAGCTACTGAAGAATCTATCAGCAGATCACTTTGGAATCCAGGCCCGAACCCGCGTTGGATTCTCTTCCACCCAGCCGGCGGCACTTGCATACGGATCCCCGCTTTCCTGGATCATCTGCATAACCCGGTGAATATCGTCCGGACTCCAGCTGAATCTATCCAGGAAGCGGTAGACCCTGGGCATATCCTTGAGCAGCCCCCTTCTGACCACGGAATGAATGGCCTCCGGTCCTCCATAGACCGCTCTGGGATCCCGCAGATACTTCAGATCCCACCTGGCAAACTTCCAGTGGGGCGTCCAGCCGGTGACCACCACCCACTCATGGTTTGCGATTTTCTCCTCCAGGGTCCTGGTCATCGCCGCCCCGCTGCCTGAGACCAGCTCCATGCCTTCTATGCCGTATTCTGCAAGCGCCTTTCTGGTCAGCCGCATGATACCTGCGCCTGGATCGATGCCCACGATCTTCCCGCCGAATCGCAGGGCATGCTCCTGCAGTTGATCTATGGAGCTGATGCTCACATATTCCGGGACAACCAGCCCCACCCTGGTCCCCCGCAGATTGGGCCCCAGATCAAGGACATGGGAACCCACCTTGCCGTAGTAGTTCTGGTGCAGGCTGGGCAGCCAGGCACAGACAAAGCCGTCGATATCCCTGCTGGCTGTGGCCAGCCAGACCTCCTCCGCCTGCAGGGGGACCAGAATGCACCTTCGGCCCATCTCTTGCTCCAGGACAGCCTTGACCACATTGGAAGCGGCAATGGCATCGGACCATTTCACATACCCGATCCGCACTGCTTGTCCTTCTGCTGCCCCATTGTCCGTAAGGCACACCAGCATTGCAGCGCAGATCAGAATGCCGGCTAAGGTCTGCACAGTGCTTCGCATCAGCTTTCCCTCCCAAACGGGTTATGCTCTTCAACCCAGAAGCGGAGCTTTCCACAGAATGGAGAGCGGATTTCAAAACCCACAGGCTGGGCCAGGATCCGCAATGTTGAGATCTAGGACGCGGCAATTGAGCCGTGAATGCCCAGGAACTTCTCATTGCCCCTAATCATCTTCTGTACAGCCTCAATATATTGTCTGCCCACCTGGGAATAGTTTTCCAGCCCCTCGGCCATAAGCTGGGCATCCGGATCCTTGCCGGCCAGACGCATCCGGTACCTGAGCTTCCGCAGCTCCTCATAGGCTGGATTGGAGTTCAGGTTGTGGATATAGCTCTGCACAGACTCCGAGACATCCTCGAAGGACTGGACCTCGTAGTTCGCACCCTGGGGCCGTCTTCTGGGGACCAGACCGCACCCCTGGCTGAAGCACCATTGTCCGAACAGATTGTTCCCTTTGCGGGCAAAGTAGGATGTCCCCCAGCCGGACTCCTTGGCTGCCTGAACCAGCGCCAGGGGGACCGGGACCTTATCCACATGCATCAGCAGCTGCCTGAAAAACCTCTTGCCATCTGCATGCTCTGCATCCACCCGGTACTTCCGGGCCAGGGCATTCAGCTTTGCCCGCCTCTTTGCGGACAGCTCTTTCCCCTGCTCAAAGCGTTTCCAGCCGGCCAGCACGACAATCCGCTCCTTGAGCACTTTCCGGTTTTCGGCCCGCACAATGGGCCGCAGGAAATCAAAAAAATGCTGTTTTTTCTTCTCTACATCCCTGTATTTCGAGAAATCCGGCAGCTCCGTGTCCAGCTGATCCGGGACAGAGGGCAGGGCGCAAGAGCTGTCTTGGACTTGCTCCGAACTTGAGCCCGGCGGCGGCTGATCGTTGGTCTCCGGCTTTTCACCATCCAGACCTGGAAGCTGAACCTGTCCGATAAGCTGGTCTGGTTCTGCACCAGGAGATTCTCTATCCTGCTGACAGGAAAACAGCAGCACCGTCGCACACAAAATGAACGCTGCAAGACGGCTCATCTTCTTGGGCATATCGTCTCCTCAACCAGCTGATGCAGGCCTATCCCTTTCCCAGCCAGGTGGTGCACTCATCCACCTCCACTCGGGGAGTGACCAGCTGATTGGCCGGAAACTCCCAGTCCGGATAGCCCAGGGCGATGGAGATGATGATCCGCTTATCCCGGCTGATGCCGGTGTGCTCCCGCAGCATGTCCGGATACATCACCCCCTGATCCTCGATGCAGGTGCCCAGGCCCAAGTCCACAGCCGCCAGGCAGATATTCTGCATCACCGCCCCGATGTCCAGTAGCGGCCCATCTCCCTGGAGCACGCTGTCCACACAGAGAAGAACAGCCACCGGGGCGTCGAAGAACCGGAACCCCCGTTCAGTCCAGGCCTGGCGCTTGTCCGTATCCTCTCTGGCGATATCCATCAGCCGAAACAGCTCCTTGGCCAGATCCACCTGCCGCTTCCGAAAGATACTGTCCTTGGGCCAGCCCACGGCAGAATGGTCCGGGTTGCTCTGGGCCTGCTCCCGGACCAGACGGACATTCTCTTTCTTGATTCGTTCCAGAACATCCCCGGTGAGGACCACAAACTCCCAGGGCTGTGTATTCATGGCCGAAGGAGCCCGGCAGGCCAGCTCCAGGATCGCGGCCACTTGCTCCCGGGGGACCGGATCGGATGTGAACTTTCTAATGCTCATTCGGGACCGGATTGCTCTGCTCAGCTCCATGTACACCTCCAGGAAAACAGAGACTGGGGACATGCCCTCCCCGGATCAGGACACCGGGGGAGGAATAAACCAGGACCGCACCGGCAAGCCCTGCTTGGTTAAACGATTGGGCTCATTTTCGGCCACGATACGTCTTTTTTGCCTGTCCATCAATGAAGATTGAGCATCCTGAATGAGGCATGGGGAATGCAGAGCCCTCTTCAGCCCTCCACTATGCACATTGACAAAGCAATGCGCATCTTGTATGTGCTTTCCAGCATCTGCTGGTCCACAGAGCGGATGCATTGCTGTGGTGCCCCGGGGGCTTAAAAGACAAGCCGGTGCAAATCCGGCACGGACCCGCCGCTGTAAGTGGGGACGAAAGCCGCATGCATCCACTGTAGCGTAAGCCGCCTTGGTCAAGCGCTATGGGAAGGGGCGGTGAGTAGGACGATCCGCGAGTCAGAAGACCTGCCATAAGCAATACGCGCAAAACTTGGAGGAAAAGGCAAATCCCCAAGCTGATTATTATGTATCAGCTTGGGGATTTTTTTTCGGCTCTTCGACACAGAAAGTGGAATTGCATACATAAGAGTTTGCCGTCTCTTCTGTGTGCCGTAAGCGGCAGGCCCGCACATTTTCTTGGTCCCGCCAAAAGGAGGAAACCCGAAAAATCCACATTCAAGGCCGATGAACCATTGTCTTGACCTACGTTTGGATATCCGCGGAATCATTTATCCGGCTGTCAATGATGGACACCTCAAACCACCAGGAGAGCTTATGAAGATCAAAACCGGCTGCATCATGTTTTTGGCCTGCTGCGCCCTGTATGCCTGCGCATCCCAGGCATGGGCCTACAACCAGAATCCAAACCTCGATATCGGGAGCACCAATATCATGGGGGCGGTCATAGCCCCGCCCGGCCTGCATCTGCTCAACTACATGGCCTATTACACCGCCGACGATCTCAAGGACAGTGAAGGCAACAACCTTCCCGGGGACAATGAGCTCGATGTCATGGTCTACACCCCTCAGCTCATCTACAGTCCTGACCTTGATTTGCCCCGGGATTTGCGGGTGGGCCTCTCGGCCATGCTTCCCCTGCAGGACATCCATATGGATTCGAGCATCGGCCTGCAGGAAAACCGGAATATCCTTGGGGACCTGGCGATTGGCCCCTTTATCGGCAGCGCCATCCCCCTGAGGGAAGGGTTTACTTTGCACTGGTTCTTTGAGCTGGACACCTATCTGCCCATTGGGGACTACGACTCAGACAAGGCCTTGAACCCCTCCGCAAACTACATAACCTTGACCCCATTTCTGTCCCTGACCCTGCAGATGCCCAATGATTTTGCTCTCAGCACGCGCCAGTTCTTTTCCTATAATTTTGAGAACAATGACTTCGTGCATCAAGGTGTTAAAGGCGATCTTCAGGCCGGTCCCCTGTATCATTTTAACTACTCCATAAGTAAGGCCCTGCCTGTGATTGATCCCCAATTCCGGATTGCCCTCGTCGGTTACTACCTGGAGCAGCTATCCAACGATGAGTTCGAGGGCCGGGACATCCCCGGATCCAAGGAAAGGGTCTTTGGGATAGGGCCGGGTATCAGCTGGGTGCACAAGGGCGTATTCCTTGGGCTCAAGTCCCATTTTGAAACCAGCGCTGAAAATCGCCCCCAGGGGATAAAGACCTTTTTCCAGATTCGATTCTCATTTTGACCGACAGCCGGACAAAACAGCTCAAGACCGCAGCTTCCGGCTCAGGCACATAGTGAACAGGACCATCCGCACCGGTTTGCCCGTCTGTTGTGCCAGCGTGTCGTTCTGTGCCCGCACAACAGACGGCAAACTCCAAAAATCCATAGGTTACGGCGAAGAACCTTTTTATGGCTCTTCGACCCAGAAAGTGGAATTGCCTCCATAAGAGTTTGCCGTCTCTTCTGGGTGCCGTGAGCGGCAGGCCCGCACATTTTCTTGGTCCCGCCAAAAGGGGGAAACCCGGCACTCACGTGCATGATGAGCTTTCGTCACACAGAAAGCAGTGACCTGCACGTGAGTAGCCGGGAGGGGGCAGGGATCCCCCTTGGGCGGGGCTTAGAAAATACCGGGCCGAAAGTGGGCACACAGAAGAGATGGCAAACTCCAAAAATCCACAGGCTACGTCGACGAACCTTTTTATTCATCCCTCTACCCGCCCTTGCAGGCGAAGAAAGTTCTTGCCCAGAACAGATTCCTTCACTTCAGGAGCAGCATCCAGGTTCCGGATCTTGCTCAGCTCACTACCCGGAGAGCCGAAAGGAAAGTCAGAGCCGAAGAGCAGCTTGTCAGGACCATACCGCCGGATATACTCCGCAATGGTCTGCTCTGAGGCCAGGGCCGAATCCGCCCACACATTGTCCAGGTCCCATATCCCGGCCCGGGCCAGGGCATGGAATCCGCCGTTTAAAAGGCCCAGATGAGGAATGATTACCGGCACCCCCGCCGCCAGCTCCCGAATGAAGTACAGCGTATTCTCAAGCTCCTCCTCCAGGACCACAGGCAAGCTTCGGTCTCTGATTACCTCCAGGGCCCGGCGGCATCTTGGATCCTGGTAGGCGTACTCCGGCTCATCCGGATGCCGGTGCCATTTGATCCCCCGGTGCCTGGGGGTGAGCTGTTCAACGGCAAAATCATTCCAGATGAAGAAGTAGGGATACACAGTCAGATCCTGCGGATCCAGGGTCAGCAGATAGGCATTGCTGGCCTTTCTTCTGGACCTCCACTCAGGGCTGTCCGCAAAAAAGGGATCGGAGCGGTCGTAGATTTCGTCAACCGGGGAAAAAAGGGCCGCGCCCTGAATGCCGGTGCCGGCAAGCTCCCGGAGGTAGTCCTCAATGGCCTGGGGCGGGCATTGGTCCAGGCATCCGCAGTGGGCATGAGCGTCTATTACGGCTGGGGTCGGCATGTCTTCCTCCCGAATCCGGGCTGCCGTAGAACGGCTACAGCAGGCTTTTTACAAGGTTCTCCCTGCTCCATTCGCCTCTGGAGATGTATTCGACAAACCGTTTTTTGGGAAAGATTGTGCGGGCAATTTGCCTGCTTGGCCACCCCTGTTCATGCAGCTGTCTGGCCTTGTCCTGGATGTGCAGCAAATATTCCAGCTTTTGGACTAAAAGTCTTTTCCCCTCGCGCTGCGGCCCGGCGTGACTGCAAAAAAGGGTGTCAAAATCCAGACCAGCCATGACTTGCAGGGTCTGGATCAACCCGGACATATCTTCTTCATATAAGCTGAGTTCAGGCCTGGAGCGAACAAAGACATCCCCGCTGAACAGCCAGCCACAATTTGGCTCCCAAAACACGACATGATCCTGGGTATGCCCGGGCGCAGGGATGACCTGAAACCGATACCGTCCGGTGCTGATGGACTGGGAAAGGGGATGGGCCGTAAAAGCAGGTCGTTTGCCCCAGAAGAGTCGTCTGTATACAGGCAGCCGGGCCGGCTTGTCAGCCAGATGTTTGAACCGGGAGGGCATATGGACAGGCGCGTGTTTTTCGTTCTGCACACAGGCCGCGAGCCCGGAATGATCTTCGTGGTAGTGGGTCAGGGCCACCTGCTGAATGTGCAGCTTGCGATACAGGGGGATGAGATCCCGGCCCAGGGAGTATGGGCCGGCGTCAATCAACAAACCGTCCAGCCAGTAGGTCCAAACCGGTAGAGAGGTCCCGAACACAGACGCCTTGCTGCTCAGGCAGCCGACATCCTCTTCAAAGCTCAAATGGGTCATAAACGTGCTGCCGGATGATTACGCCGATTTCTGAAGAGATGCGCATCCCCCAGAAGTGAGCGCATTTTCCACACCTCACCCCACCCATCCGCATCCCCGCTCCCCAGCCCGTCCGTTCACCAGTGACCGCAGTCCGAATCCACCGCCTTGATCAGTCCAATGTTCAATATTGGCCCATATCCTGGCCTTTGGCAAGAGTGGCAGCTCCACTCCAGAAGCGGGAATGACTGAAAAGAAAATAGGCTCTTCGACACAGGAAATGAAATTGCATACATAAGAGTTTGCCGTCTTCCCACATCGCGCTTGACCCGAAATGGGTAAGATCTCCATTGACATTCTTCCCTTTGTATGTCCTTCTTGTTGGTAAAGTGGGGTTGTGTAAAGCATTAAGCCTGTCTGTTCGTTGTGTTCTGCCGCCCTTGCCTCTGCCTTTTCAAGCAGCAGTCATATGGGCAACCTCAATTCTCTCATCACAATTTTCACCGGAGGTCATATTATGCGTAAAAGATTGCATCTCAGCCCTTTCGGCGCAATCGCTATTCTCAGCGCTCTCTTGCTGGCCACAGCCGGATTCACCCCTGCGGCGAAGGCCCAGTCCGACAGTCAGGACAAGGTGTGCAAGCAGTACGAGTTTGCAATGGGGCTGCGGTATCAGCAGAAATCCGCTGAAATCGACGCCCTGCAGCATCAGGCATTCAATCTCGCGCGCATGAAGCTAGACAGCAAGATCGCCGCCCATGACGGCGATGAGAAGCTCGCGATCGTTACCGACGTGGACGAAACACTCATCGACAACAGCCCGCTTCTGGTCCGCGATATGCGCAACTGCCATACCTTTACGACCTGGGACACCTGGGGGCATTGGGAGCGCGAAGGGGTGCCCACGCTCAATCCGGGAGCCAAAGCGTTCCTGGACCACGTGGACCGCAAGGGTGTGGCCATCTTCTATGTCTCGAACCGCTTCGGAGCGAACAAGCCGGATACGATCCGGACCCTCCAAGACCTGGGACTGCCGCAGGTATCCAAGGACAGCGTGATGCTTTGGAGCGAGGGGAATCCGAAGACGAAGCGGCGGGCCAAGGTTCGCGAAAACCATAAGATCGTGCTGCTGCTCGGGGACACGCTGGCCGATTTCTCGGGTATGTTCGAAGGGTCTCTGCAGGAACAGTGCACGGCGGTGCAAGAGAATGCGGCCAAATTCGGGACTGACTGGATCGTCTTCCCGAACGCCACTTACGGAGACTGGACCGAAGCCGAGCTGGAAGGATGGGACGCCCCGATGAAGATCGCTGAGTAGGAACTGAAAACGTCCCGACGCTGTGCAGCGGTGCGCAGCACAAAGGCCCGGACATGCATCGCATGCCCGGGCCTTTGACGGAAACGGCATGGGCGCATATCTTTCCTTGCAGGGTTAATCCATACTTCAAAAGGAAGCAATTTGCCATTTATGCTCCTTTGTGTTTCGTCTGGTCCAGGGCTTTTTGCCAAAATGTAGCAGGACGCAACCACTAAAGGAGCTATCATGCGAATTCCCCAAATCCTGGCCAACCGAAACGGGAAACCTACCCTGTCCTTTGAGTTCTTTCGCCCCAAAACCGAGAAGGCGGCCCAGAACTTTGAGGCCACCATGGACACCCTGGGCGAATCCAATCCGGATTATGTAACCGTAACCTTTGGGGCCGGCGGCTCCTCCCGCGAGGGGTCCTTCGAGCTGGTGGACAAGCTGAAGAACAAACGCGGATATGAGGTCGTGGCCTATATCGCCGGAGTGGGCCTGGGTCCGCAGGATCTGACCTCGATTCTGGACAGGTACATGGACCTGGGGGTGGAAAACATCTTTGCCATCCGCGGGGACGAACCCAAGGGGGACGCGGCCTTTCAGCCCGATCCCCAAGCCCTGCCCCATGCCTCGGACTTGATTTCCTTTATCAAGGATCGGTATGACGTATCAGTGGGGGCCGCCGGGTACCCTGAGGGTCATCTGGAGGCCGAGAGCCTGGACACGGACATCGACTACGTCAAGCTGAAGCAGGATTGCGGGGCACAATACATTGTGGCCCAGTTCTTTTACACCAATCAGGACTTTTACAACTTTGTCCAGCGCTGCCGGGACAAGGGGGTGAGTGTTCCCATCCTGCCCGGGATCATGCCCATCTACAGCCACGGGATGATCAAAGCCCTGTCCCAGGTCTGCGGAGCAGCCATCCCCCAGGAAATGCAGCAGGCATTGTCCGAGATCCCTGAAGAGGACAAGGAGGCGGTGGTTGAATACGGCATCGACTATGCCACCAGACAGTGCGAAGACCTCCTGAAAAACAAAGTGACCGGACTGCATTTCTATACCATGAACCGGGCCAAATCCGTGGACGCTGTGGTCAAGAATCTGCGGCGTCAGGGACTTTTGTAAACCGCAGCTAAACAGCCGCTCATGGACTGCAGGCTGACCCAGGGGAGCACAATGCCCCTTGCATTTGCTCCCCTGGGTGCCATTGGCCAACGTACCGGATCAAGGCTCAATGGTTGGAAAGGCCTTCATCCAAGGATGAGAACCTTCTCCACCTTCATTGCGTACGCATCCTGTTTTCGGCTCTTCGACACAGAAAGTACAATTGCCTACATAAGAGTTTGCCGTCTCTTTTGTGTGCCGTGAACGGCAGGCCCGCACATTTTCTTGGTCCCGCCACCCGGCACTCACGTGTATGATACGCTCACTCAAACAGAGAGCAGTGACCTGCACGTGAGGAGCCGGGAGGGGGCAGGGATCCCCCTTTGGCGGGGCTTAGAAAATACCGGGCCGAAAGTGGGCACACAGAAGAGACGGCAAACTCCAAAAATCCGCAGGCTACGTCGAAGAACCCTGTTTTCTATGTTATGAGACTGGCCATCATTTCCGATATCCACGGCAACCTGGAGGCCTTCCGCCAGGTCCTGAAGGACATCTCCTGGCAAAACGTTGACGGATGCTACTTCCTGGGAGATGCCATAAGCTATGGGCCTGAACCCGATGGCTGCGTCCGGCTTTTGCAGAAGGAAAACATCCCGTGCATTCTGGGCAATCACGAGCTGGCCCTGATCCGGCCCGAAGCCAAGGCCTATTTCAACCGGACCACCAGGGACCATTTTGCCCAAACCGAGGCCCTGCTTTCCGAGCATTCCCGGAAATTCATCTCCACCTGGCCGGTGGCCCGGCAGGAACACGACATGCTCCTGGTCCACGGCTGTCCGCCTGATTCCGTGACCACGTACCTCTTTGAGCTCGACGAGCATGGGCTCTTTCAGGTCTTGCGGGATATGAACACGAGAACAGCCTTTGTGGGCCACACCCATGAGCTCCGCATGATCCAAAGCAATGGCCAAGACCTGCTTCAGCAAGACATGTCTGAAGGCACATATCCCCTGTCCGCAGACAAGGCCCTGATCAATGTCGGAAGTGTCGGACAACCCAGAGACGGTGACAACCGGGCCAAGTATGTGCTCTGGGACCCGGTCAAGAGGTGGGTAGAGGTTCGCTGTGTGCCCTATGACATTGCCCAAACTGCTCAAAAGATTCTGGACCTGGGCTTTCCCAGATTCTACGCCGACCGGCTGTGGTGATCCATGCGCTTTATAGGCAAATACAGAATACTGGGGCTCTTGGGCCGCGGAGGCATGGCCCGGGTTTATAAGGTCCTTGACCCTGAAAACGATCAGCTCTTGTCCCTGAAGCTCCTGTGGCCCCAGCCGATCTTGAGCAGCCAGCTGGGCCAGGAAGAAATCCAGCGGCGATTCCTGGCCGAGGCCAAGACCATGCAGGCCTTGGACCATCCCAATATTGCCCGGGTCATTGAGTGGGGGCAGGACTGCGGGCTGACCTATATGGTCCAGGAGTACCTGTGCCTGAACCTGAGCCTGCTCCTTGGCGAAGACAGGGAAATCGAGCTGCCCAGCAGGCCCGTCTCCCCTTTGAAGGCTCTGCAGATCACTGATCAAACCTTACATGGGCTGCACAGCATGCACCAGGCCGGCATTGTCCACCGGGATATCAAGCCGGCCAACATTATGCTCAATCTCCAGGAGGAGGTCCGGATAATAGACCTGGGCCTGTCCAAGCTGCGGGGAGAGGTCCAGAGTCATCCCCAGGGGATGCTGGTGGGCTCACCTTATTACGCGGCCCCGGAACAGCTGGACAATCCCGACTCGGCTGACCCCAGGGCGGATCTGTATTCTGTGGCCGCAGTCCTTAATAGAATGATCACCGGCCGACTGCCGGACAGCTCCTCTTGGACATCCGCCGGACAGGATGGCCTCTTGGGCCGACAGTGGACAGCCTTTGTGCACAAGGCCCTGGCCCCGAATCCCGGGCAGCGCTTTGCAACGGCCCTGGAAATGCAGCAGGCCTTGCTGGGCTTGGAAGAGGAATGGAGCACAAGGCGGGAGGAGATCTGCAGCATGCCTGAGCCCAGGCAGTATACCTGGGACCCGGGCGGCAGCCCCCTGCGCAGGGAGCCGTTGTTCACCGGCAGTACCGGGGCCGCTTTTGAGCCGCTTCTGGACAGACTCCTGCAGCCTCAAGGCTACCTGGAGAATGATTTCCAGACCCTTGATCAGGGCATCTTGGACACAGCCACTGGTCTGATCTGGGGGTGTCACGTGTCCAGGACGCCCTTAACCCAGAACGAGGCTTTGCATTTCGCTGCCGGCCAGGAGACCGCCGGTCTTCCCTGGCGGCTGCCCACCCTGGAGGAGTTGCTCAGTCTGCTCCAGCCCAGGCGAAACCTGGAGGAAGTATGTGCCCCGCCCCTGGAGCAGCTTGAAGGCATCAGCAGAGTGTGGAGCTCAGACCAGCAGACCAAATCCAAGGCCTGGATTCTGGATCTCGAGCAAGGCGCGGCCATGGCCCAGGACAAGCTGTGCAGGTTCCAGGTCATCCCGGTCCGGGACGCCGAAAGATAGCTCTCTGCAAATGTATATGTCGTGGATCAGACATGCATGAACAATGGCTGAAGTCACAGGCGCAATCGATCTTCACGGCGGGGATCAAAGCAGTCGACCCTGGAGACTGCGTGCGCACATGCCTGCGTATGGACCGGGACCGGCTGCGGATCAAAGATTCGACCATTCCTCTGGACCGAATCAACAGGCTCATTATTGTAGGCATGGGCAAGGCCTCGGCAGCCATGGCCGCAGCTGTGGAGTCCCTGCTGGGAGAAAAGATTGACCACGGGCTGATCATTACCAAGTACGGTCACAAAGTGCCCTTACGCCACTGCCGGGTTGTAGAGGCCGCTCACCCGGTTCCGGATGCCCAGGGCGTTGCTGCTGCCGACGCCCTCATCGACCTGGTGTCTACAGCCGGACCGGATGATCTGATCCTGTGCCTCATCTCCGGCGGAGGCTCGGCCCTGTCTCCGGCTCCGGTCCAGGGCTTGAGCCTGGAGGACAAACAGGAAGTGACCCGGCTTCTCCTTGCTTGCGGGGCAACCATTCAGGAGATCAACACGGTCCGCAAGCATCTCTCCCGGCTCAAGGGCGGAGGCCTCTGCCGGCTCGCCCCCCAAGCCAGGGTCATCTCCTTGATCCTGTCCGATGTCATCGGCGACGACCTGGACATCATCGCCTCCGGGGCAACCGTCCCGGACACAGGAACGTTCACCGTCTGCATGCGGATCGTGCAAGGCTATGACCTGCTGGCCCAGCTGCCCCCTTCAGTCCGTGACCACCTGCAGCAAGGATGCTCAGGCCGGATTCAGGAGACGCCAAAGCCGGGAGACCCTGTCTTTGCGAACACTGCAAACCATATTGTTGGCAGCCTGGCCCAGGCCTTGGATGCAGCCGGGAAAAAGGCCCGGTCTCTGGGCTTTCAACCTTTACTGCTCACTTCAACTCTGCACGGTGAGGCCAGGGAGGCGGGCACGTTCTTGTCCAGCGTGGGCAGGGAGGTGCGCACCCGGCATCGCCCTCTCTGCCCTCCGGCGTGCATCCTTGCCGGAGGAGAGACAACAGTGACCATCCGGGGCACCGGCCTGGGAGGCCGGAATATGGAGCTGGCCCTGTCCGCGGTCATGGAGCTCTCCGGCCTGGAAAGCACGGTCCTGCTCTCCGCCGGGACAGACGGCACCGACGGGCCCACAGACGCGGCAGGGGCTTTTGCTTCCGGGACAAGCCGGATGCGAGCGGAGCAGAAAGGGCTTTCTCCTGCAGCATATCTGGCCGCCAATGATTCCTATCATTTTTTTCAGCACATGGACGACCTGCTCATCACCGGCCCCACGGGAACCAATGTTATGGATATGCAGATCTTGCTGGTGGTATAGCACAATACGAACCATGTCCCCAGGCTCTTCGACACAGAAAGTGGAATTGCATGCATAAGAGTTTGCCGGGCTGGCAATTTTCAAGCGATCATCGAACAGAGCCACACTCACCGACCCGCCAAAGCCACTATTCGCGGTGAGATAAATCGTTAGCGAATTCTCATCAGGCTTGCCCTCCATTCCCGACCATTCATGACTCTTTTTTAAGATCGGCGCTGAACTGATACAGAACTGGCCCCAATGACGGCGGCCATTTCCTGGTACATACGTGCATTCCTGTTCGCTATCCATCACCCAGCAATATCCGACCTTGATCCAGGCCATTCAGGACCACGAAGGGTGAAAAACGAGTCCGAACAAAGCCATGATCAATGGGATGGAAACCAAGGAGACAGCAAAGCTTGCAAACATGAACTGGTTGACGATTTCCCGATGTCCACCTGCACGTTCAGTAAGAATGGGCACCGCCGTAACCGGAGGAACCGAAGCCTGGAGGATCATCAGAAGAGCGACGTGATAGGGAGGGCGCACAGCCATGAGCACGGCGAGAACACACAGGGGGAAAAGGAAGTTTTTGACCAGGACGAACTTGCCGGCCTCATCCGGACAGAATCTCCCCTGCTCCTGGAAGTCCACATACATATTCCCCCCAAGGATCAGCAGCAGGAGGGGGAGGGCCATGTCCCCGATCATGCTCAGAGCGGAGGTGACAAAAGCTGGAATAAAGGCATCTGCCCCGGAGAGGCGAAGAGCCGTTGCGGCAATAGTCGCCAGCAGAACCCTGTTCAGGATCTTGCCCAGGTCAAAGCCCTTTTGTGATGTGCGGAAAAAAAGCTGGGATGTACTGAACAGCAAGGAGGGAAAGAAAAGGATAAAGAAAAACAGGTGCACAATGTGCGGTGAGTCTTTCCCGAACATTCCGATCAGGATGGCCAGAGGGAAAAACAGGGCATTTTGGAAAAAAAGACTGACCGCAAACTCTCTGCGGTTCCTTGATGTGCAGAGAAGAGAAAAAAAGGCGGTCAAGCATCCCAAAAAGAGGGTCAAGCCTGCCCACCACAGGGGTAGATGCCACCATCCAGGAAACTCGGACGGCTTGAAGTTCAGGATGATATTCACAAAGACCAGACTGGGAAGGGCAATATCCAGGGCCAGGACGGACAAAATACTCAAGGCCTCTTTGGGCAGAACCCGCTTGCCCATGATCCACAGCCCCAGAGCCCCGACCCCCAGTAGCAGGGCCACAGACTCAAAAGTGGTCACCAAAACGTTGCCACTGGCCGTCATCATCGGTCCTCCGTGTGATGTACTTGTCCCCGAGCCTCAATTGCATCTCGGCCCACAGCTGCCGCTGCTCCCGGCGGGTGAAATCACGCATATCCCGGGCCGCTTTGTGATCCGCATGTTCCGGGCAGAGCCCGAGAGCCGGCAGGACATGAGGGTACTGTCCGGCCAGCCGGCAGAGGCCGAAGGCTTTCAGCTGATGGAAGATTCTGCATAAAGCCTGGACCGGGCTCTATCTCAACCCAAGCTTACGACCCAGAGTTTTGGACACGAACTGATCCTTGGTAGCCTCAGAGCGGACTATGTCTCGGATCTTTTCCAGAGCATCCTCTTTGGTGCCCGCATGCTCCGCGGCGTTAAGGGTATGTTCATATGCTGCCAGGACGTCAAAATTGGTAATCTCATAGCCATACCCTTCCACCAGCCAATACAGGGCGGCAAAACCGGCCTGCATTGCGAACTCCGGCCTGGACTCCTCCATGTCTCGAGCCGCTCGAATCAGGGTCTTAGGATCGCATGGCGAGGTCTGGGCCAACCGGACAGCCTCGTCGTAGAGTCCGCACGATTTGGCCGCAGCAAACCATTTGCCTTCCCGCCCAGGCGTCTGCTGGACCAGATCGGCAAGAATCTCCCGCGGGTCCTTGCTCGGATACTTCTTTATAATGGCCTTGAACATGGCCTGGTAGGTCGTCCTCTGGTTGGCTTTAAAGGCGTAGTTCGCATAGGCCTCCTCATCCATGCCGTTTCTGAGGAGGATTGCTTCACACTCCTGATCCAGGCAAAACGGCTCATTGCGGCCTGTTTCCTCGGCATAGGCAACCGCCTCCCTCGGCCGGCCCAGAGCCTCAAGGGCCCGGGTGCCCCAAACTCTGTAGGGCCAGAAAGGAAACGGAGCCTGATCCAGGAGCTTTAAGAGCTCCTCATGCCGCCCAGCCTCATACAGGCTGCTCAGACAGGGGATGATCCCCTTGAAATGACGGCCTGATCCGGACTCGTCGATCCAGTTGCTGCGTACTTGACCGATAAGGGAGTCAGCTGCTGCTGAAGCCCTCTCCGGTGAACCGCAGAGCCGCCCCCAATGCTCCTCCAGATACTCGATATCCGGCCGGCTGTCTTCCTGGATTGCTTTCCACAGCCGCTGCAGCCATTTCTCCCGCTGCTTGTCCTCAGCCGGTGCCTGGGCAATTATTGGAACCAGCTCATCAATCGCCTTGTTGACATTGTTCACCAGCGCTCCGGAGGAGCCATCAACAAGTTCCAGAGCCGGGGGGAGCTTCTCCAAAAGGATGACTGCCCCTTCTGCGGCCACAATCGTATCCTGACGGGACACCTTTTTGATTTCCGAGACCGCCTCCTTGATCCGCTTGATTGGCGTCTGAGACCGCCATCCAAAGGCATGCTTCCGGAACCTGGAGCGAAAGGTCCATTCCTGCTTTGTGCCCATAGACTCCCTCAGATAGTGTGCTTTATGATTCAACGCTGTGCCCAGAGCTCGGACATCAGCTGGGACTGTAGACTCCACAGACTTGGGCAGGCAAGCACCAACTATTTCCTTTTCCCGGCCTGAATGCCCACCCATCCACCCAAGTCCTTCATCCTGCGCGACTGCTTCCTTTGTCTTTTTTCCATGCCTATAAAATCGTGTTCATATGCCGGATTGTCGGCGGTGAAGCCCGGCCCAGCCTGGAAACCGCTGCCGTGGATTTCTTTGACTTTGATCACGTGCCGCAATTGTCCGAACCCCGGACCAGCCAGCGCCACCTGGATGATATCTGGGCTCATTTCCATGATCCGAACCAGCCGGCCGTATTTGATTAGCACACGTAGAGGCCAGGGATGAGCCTTCTCCGGGAACCGCATGGGTGCGGGCATTGCAAATTTACCGCTTCCTCTTTTTTCATACAAACCCACATGCCTGCCAAAGCGCAGGCACAACGAAGCATGAAAATAACACATCCTGTAAAAACAAGACCTTAGAGCATTATTTTC